>JAKJHA010000043.1 GCA_022704125.1 Verrucomicrobiota bacterium
CCAACAAGCCGGTATCGATCGAGAAGCAGGTGGCCGCGCTGGCCGCCGGTGTCCAGAAGGCGCTTGTGAAGGTACCGGAGAAACGGTTGCCGGATGCAATCAAGGCATTGTACGAAGCGATCGATATGCGTGAGGCGGGCCGCGCCTACGCCGCGCGTTTCGCGGCGAACCCTGTGATGGACGAAGAACTTTCAAAGATGCTCGCGGCGTTGATCGAAGAGGCCGTGCAGCCCTTCAGGAAAGGGTGAGTGCGGATCCGGCGGACGGACGGTTGAACCATGGCAAACTTTCGTGAATACAGCACGCGGCTCGCCTCGATGAGCGGCATACGGCGCGTGACGGCGACCATGAAAATGGTGGCCGCCTCGCACCTGCATCGGGCGCAGGCCGAGTTGCGCCAGCCTGAGCCTTTTGCCGAAATCTTGCGCGGTCTGCAACCGATCGTGTACGGACTGAACGCCGCCCGTCACCGCGTGTGTGCCGCGCCGCCCGTCCAGGACAGCCGTATTCTGCTGGTGGTAATCACCTCCCATCGCGGGTTCTGCGGCGCGTTCAACAACTCGGTGATCCGTGAGGCGCGGCGGTGGGCGAACGAGCAGACAGAGAAGCGCGGTGCGCAGTTGGAGGCACTCTACGCCGGACAAAAAGGCTATGCCGCGCTCAAGGCGGAAATCACACCCTACATGACGCCGCTCACAGTTGCCGCGCATCCGTCGTCCCAAGAAACGGTCGCGCTCTCAAGTTTTACAATGGACGCTTTTATGGCCGGCCGCTATGACGAGGTGTGGGTCGTAAGCAACCGGTTTGTGAACACCCTGACGCAAGAGACAAAGGTCGAACGGTTGCTGCCGTTTGAGAAAGGTACGATTGCCAGAAAGGGCAAGTCGCCGAAGATGATCATCGAACCGTCCGACGACCGCATGATCACCGCGCTGGCGCGGCAGTGGCTGCATCTGGGACTGTACACCTGCCTGCTCCATAGCGCCGCCGGTGAACACGCCGCGCGGGTCATGGCGATGGAGAATGCCACCATCAACCTGAGGCGGATGGAGAGTGAGTTGATCCTGTTGCGCAACCGCGCCCGGCAGGCGGCGATCACCAATGAATTGACTGAAATCGTCAGCGGCGCGGAGTCGCTGGGATAAGTGAGGCGGAGTATGAGTGAGGCAAAGAGAGAAAAGGCGGACCAGGGACGGGTCATCCAGGTGCTGGGCGCTGTGGTCGACGTTGAGTTTCCGGACGGATACCGGCCGCGCATGCAGCATGCGCTGAAAGCGACCAACCCCATGCTGAACGACCGCCCCGACAATCTGGTGCTGGAGGTGGCGCAGCATCTCGGCGACAGCCGGGTGCGTACGATTGCGATGGATTCGACCATCGGGCTCGTGCGCGGTGCGCGCGTCCGCGACACGGGCGAGCCGATCGTCATGCCGGTCGGCATCGCGACGCTCGGCCGCGTGCTGAATCTGCTGGGCGAACCGATCGACGGCCAAGGCGCGGTCAAGGCGGAGCAACATCTGCCGATCCACCGCCAGCCCCCCGCCTTTACCGACCAGAACCCCGAGACGCAGGTACTAGTGACCGGCATCAAGGTCATCGACCTGCTGACCCCCTACCGCAAGGGCGGCAAGATCGGTCTCTTCGGCGGCGCGGGTGTGGGCAAAACCGTCTTGATCCAAGAATTGATCCACAACGTCGCGCAGGAACACGGCGGCTACTCGGTGTTCGCGGGCGTCGGTGAGCGGACGCGCGAAGGCACGGCCCTGTACCAAGAGATGGCCAGCGCGGGCGTGCTGGACAAGACCGCGATGGTCTTCGGCCAGATGAACGAGCCGCCGGGCGCGCGGGCGCGCGTGGCGCTCTCGGCCTTGACGGTGGCGGAATACTTCCGCGACGCGATGCATCAGGATGTGTTGCTTTTCGTAGACAACATCTTCCGTTTCACACAGGCCGGCTCCGAGGTCTCGGCACTGCTCGGGCGCATTCCCTCCGCCGCCGGATACCAGCCCTCGCTCGGTACTGAAATGGGCGAGCTGCAGGAACGCATCACCTCCACCCGCAACGGCTCGATCACCTCGGTACAGGCTGTGTACGTACCCGCCGACGACTACACCGACCCCGCGCCAGCCACCACGTTCGCGCATCTCGACGCCACGACAGAGCTGTCGCGCGCGATCGTCGAACAAGGCATCTATCCGGCGGTCGATCCGCTTACATCGAGTTCATCCATGCTTGCGCCAGAGGTGGTGGGCGAGGAGCATGTGCGCGTCGCGCGCGGCGTGCAGGAGGTGCTGCAACGGTACAAGGAGCTACGCGACATCATCGCCATTCTCGGTATGGACGAATTGTCGGAGACCGACAAACTGGCCGTCGCGCGCGCCCGCAAGGTCCAGCGCCTGCTTTCACAGCCGTTCCATGTGGCTGAGACCTTCACCGGCATGAAGGGTGCGTACGTGAAGTTGGAGGACACGATCCGCTCGTTCGCGGCGGTGCTGGACGGCAAATGCGATGACGTGCCGGAGCAGGCCTTCTACATGGTCGGCACGATTGAAGATGTGTACGCAAAAGCCGAAACCCTGAAGGCAAAATGAGAACGTTTCCGTTTCGCATCCTGACACCCGGCGGCACGATCGTGGGCGGCGACGTCACCCACGTCCAAGTGCGCACGCAGATTGGATCGCTCGGCGTGATGGCGCGCCACGCCCCGATGGTGGTGGCTTGCCCCGCTGGCGTGGTGCGCATCCAGCAAGAAGGCGTCTGGATCGAGTTCAAAACCGATGACGCGATCCTCACGACCGACGGCACCCAGGCCACCCTGCTCACCGCGCATGCGCAATTCTCAGGCAGCGCGTAGAGAAGTTCACTAGTTCATTAGTGCATTAGTTCATTAGTGCATTAGTTTGTCTGGGCAGGGCTCGGTTTTTTTATCCACAGACGGAAGACTTCAAGCGAGTCGATATCGAGAGTGGCCAAGCAGGCCAGATCATTCTGCTTCTTTGAGGCCTCTTACTTTTTGTAGAAGATCAGGCGGAATGAGCGGGGATCGAGCTTGACGGTCAGGTTTTCGAGTTCAGCACCTTTGACGGATTGGTCGGAGCCGCCGTAAGTCTCCACGTGATAAGCCGCGTCGGAATCAATTCCGCCGAGCTTGAACGCACGGGAGTCCTCCTTGGCGTCAGCGCGCCGGAAAAAGAGCGCGAAGCCCGCTTGCAAATCAGGCCGGTGGCATTGCCACGCGCACCAGAGGTCGTTGCCAGCGCCGGTCTCATCGGTCAAAGGGTAGAAGTCGCCCATGTAGAACGGCCGCATGCGGGCGGCCACGTTGAAGATTTTTTTAAACCAAGCGGTTTCGGAATCGGCGAACGTGCGCTTCAGAATGCCGCCATCGAAGTCCGACGGCGTGATGACTGTTCCGGAAGAGATGATGCTGAAAGCGCCGTAGTCATCGCCGATCGGTACGCAGTTGAACTCGCAACCCTGGAAGGGCAGATAGGGACTGAGGTTCAATGTCGCGTTCTGCCCCAGAATGAAGGCGGTGTCGTGGGGTTTTTGTCCGATGAAGTAATCGCTGCGGCAGTAGACGTGCGCCCGCGAAATCATCTCGATGTCGATGCGACGCCCGCCGGACGCACAGTTCTCCTGTAGGATGTTCGGGAAGCGCGCACGCATGTCGTCGAGAAATCTATACAGAGCGCCGATGTGCTTGGCTTCGGCGATGCCGACACGGTCCGCCGCGTCCATGCTGTGCCAGACGGGGCCCGGCTCCATGTTGAAGTCTTGGCGGTAGACATCGATCTTATGTTTCTCGATCACGCCGTAGATCGTGTCTTGAATCCACTTGAACGCCTCGGGATTGCCGTAGTCGACAAGCTGTCCATTGCGGTATTCGGGATGCGTCTTGAGAATCGGCGCGATATCGGTCATGCGCTCCGGCTCGAACCAGAGCAGAAACTTCATGCCGGCCCGATGCACCGCGTCGGCGATCGGCAGCAGGTCGCCCGTCGGATGCGTCGTTGTGTTGACGCGCCAGTCGCCCACGTACTTCCACCAGTTCGGGCCACAGTTGGAGTACAACTCGTCTTCATGCGGTGCCCCGTACCAACCCGCGTCGACCCAGTAGGTGTCGAACGGCATCTTGTTGTCGAGGCAATACTTCAGTATGTCGGCCATCATCTGCGGCGTCTTGTTGCCGCCGCCCGACGCGACGGCCAAAATTGGCGGAACGATCTCTCCCTTGGTGTCGCGCGGCACTTTGTTCTCAAGCATGAAGCGGCGGACCTGCGTCTTGAAGGCGCGGCGCGTCTGATTCATACGGGTGAAGACGAGAGCGGAGGGTTGGCGAATGGCCTCCCCCGGCAGAAGCCGGAAGTGGCTCCGCTCCATGCCGATCTCTACATCGACCCCAGCGCCCGTATTCACGAAGCGCGCCTTCCATGATCCGGTCCAGCCCACCGCGAACAGATAGCCGGTCTGATCATCGATGCTCAGTTCAAGAAACGGAATGAAGTCGTTGGACGAACGTCCGCAGACCGATGCTAGAACGCGCTCCTGTCCCTCCTCGATGGTAAAGGTTTCCGGCACAAAATCGGTCGCCTTGCAGGTCGATCCCCGCAGGACATGCAATGAAACAGCCGCTCCCGGAGCAGGCTTCCCAACCGTGAGCTTCAACGAGCGGAAGTTGCCGACCACGCCCGTCGGCTCGGACGCCGCCGAGTTGGTCACCAGCACGGCGTACTCTTCGGCGGGAAACGCCTTGTAGCTTTTGCAGGCGAGCCGGATGAGCAGCTTCCCGTCCGCAGCGGCCATTGTCTTCGTCTCGGCGACATAGCGTTCTGTCTCACTCCGTGAACCCGGCACCGATGTCCGTGAAAATGCGCCATCTTCTGTCGACGGCTTGCCGTCATAATCCAGTGCGGGCCAGCCGGCATCGAGTCGGCAGAGCAGAGGCTGAGCATCGACCTGCAGCACAAGTGCAGCCATGAGTGCCGATGTCCAAACGAGGGTTTTCGCGAAATTCATTTCAACCGTGATCATGGCCGAATTGTATCATTTGGCCTCCAAGGATACAAAGATTTACCTTCCCTTTGTTGTGAGAATTCAGAACAATGCTCCACTGGACGATGCCTTGTATTTTGCAGACGTGCTTCCTGAGTACGTCCGCAGGGTAGACGACGCCTGAGTGTTAAACCGAACTGGGGGAAGTGGAATGAAACAGCAGTGGACGAGGACGATATGTGTTGCGGTACTGTTTGCGGTGGCGGCTTTGTGCGCAAGTGCTGAGACGGTGGCGCTTTCCGGCAAGGGTGCGCGACTCGTTTTGGACGGCGGCGGCCGCGGGGTGGTGTCGCTCAAGACGCCCGGCGGCATAGAGTTGGCGGCGACCGACAAGCCCCCGCAGCGGTTGTTCACGCTGGCGGTCTCGCAGCAGGCAGAGCCGCCGGGCAAACAGATCACAGTCGGGAACTGGGACGCGCGCGCGTGCAGTGTGAAACGGTCTTCGGAATCCGCCGCGACGCTGACCTACACCGATTTTCCGAACGGCGTGGAGCGCGTGGTCTGCACGGTCAGCGCGGACCCGGACGGGCTGGACTTGCGCTGGCGTATCGAAGTGGTCATGCGCGACGGATGGGTGCTGGAGGATGTCCGCTACCCCCAGATCACACTGGCCGCGCCGCTGGGCGCGTCGGTCGATGACGACGCGATCGTGGCGGGTGCGTCCAAAGGCGGCGTGACCCGTAAGCCGGGAGCATTGAAAAAGGGACACATCTTCTCCATCAGCCAGCCCGGCAACATGGCGGCTCAGTTCGGTTGCTACTACGATAACCAGACCGGCTTTTACACGGCGGCGTATGACGACAAGGGGTATCCCAAGAGCCTGAGTGTGGCGCGCACCGATGAGGGCGTCGAGTTCTCATGGTTGCGCCCGTGCTTCGTGACCGGTACCGACAGCCAAGCGTATGACGTCGTGGTCTCGACCTTCACGGGGCCGGACGGCGCACCCGCAGACTGGCGGGATGCGGCCGACCGCTACCGCGAATGGGCCTGGACGCGGTACTGGTGCGCCAAGATATTCACGCAGCGCGACGATCTGCCGGCTTGGCTGAAAGACGCGCCGGCCATGGTGCGCTTCGGACGCGGCTGGCTGGCGGAACCCGACCGCATCGAGCGCTGGCTCACCGAGTTCTGGCAGAAGCACTTCCCCAAAACTCCGCTGATTACAGCGTATTGGGGCTGGGAGAAGATCGACAGTTGGGTTACCCCGGACTACTTCCCGCTCTACCCCTCTGACGAACAGTTCACCCGCCTGGTGGCCCGGACACGTGAACTCGGCTGCCACGCCTTCCCGTGGCCGTCGGGGTATCATTGGACGCTGACCTTCAAAAAACGCGGCGACGGCAGTTTCGAATGGGATGACCGCGAGCGCTTTGACAAGATCGCGCGCAAGCACGCCGTGCATAATCGTGACGGCCAGTTGTATCTGCGCACGCCCAGTTGGTTGCATGGCGGCAGTACCGCCTGCATGTGCGGCGGCGACCCTTGGACACGCCGCTGGTGGAACGAGGACATCTGCGTGCCGCTGGCCCGGCGCGGCTGCGAGATGATCCAAGTGGACCAAGTGGTAGGCGCCAACTGGCCGACCTGTTACGCCGACTGGCACGGGCACCCCAAAGGACGCGGCCGCTGGATGACCGAAGTCTTCACCGAGCAACTGATCGGCATGCGCGACGCCATGCGCAAGATCGAGCCCGACGCCGTTGTCTGCATCGAAGAGCCCAACGAGTGGTTCAACCACCTGATGGGGGTGCAGGACTACCGCAACTGCGAACGCAAAGGCGAGTGGGCCTCGGTGTTCAATTACATCTATCACGAATATCTGCCGCCGTTCCAGAGCAACCCGCGCCGCGGCAACCGCGTGTGGGACGCGCACTGCCTGGCCGACGGCCAGATGCCCCACATGGTGCCGTCCAGCCAAGACTTCAAAGAGGTGATGCTCGCCAACGGTGGATTCGATCTCCTGACGGTCGACGGCAAGTTCTTCCGCAACTGGGAGAAGTTGAGCGGATACCAAGGCGCGGTATGGAACGGCGCGGCCTATGTCGACACCGAAGAGAAGCACAGCGGCACCGCCAGCATGCGGCTGGAGAACAACACCGGCGACACCGTGCAGGTCTCGCAGAACGTGTATGCGGAAGCCGGAAGCTTCGGCGACGGGCGCACCTACCGTCTGAGCGCTTGGCTGAAAACCGCCAAGCTGGCGCAACCGAACGGGGTCAACTTCGGCGTGTTCGCGCCTGGGCTTAAATCAACCGGACAGGGCGGACGGCTCAAGTTCTCCGCGCCCGGTAGCGGCTGGCAGAAGGTCACGGCCGATTTCAAGATGCCAGACAGCGCCGAGATGCTGCGCATCATGTGCCATGTGTCGGGCGAAGCGGTCGTCTGGGTGGACGAGATGCGGCTGGAAGAGGTGCTGACGGACGGCAGTGTGAAAGAGGTTATTTCGTCGGGATTTTCATCAGACGCCCGCTTCATGCAGCGCTGGGTCGAGTTGTATCACGGCGAAGGACGCCCTTGGCTGGCTCACGGGAGATTGATGCGGCAGCCTGTGCTTGAGTGCGCCACGATCACGTACAACGATCTGCCGACCCCGGCGGTCTTCCACAACGCCTTCCGCGCCGCAGACGGACGCGAGGCCGTGGTGCTGGCCAACGCCACGCGCGAGCCGCAGGCCGTGACGCTGACGTGGGGCGGTCGCCGCCTGCCCTTGACCGTAGCGGCACACGATGCCGTGCTGATTAAACGAGGATGTGAATAATCCAGAGCACCTCGCCAACGCGCTGAATTGGAAGGAGTCAGGAAAATGAAACAGAACAGCGTAAAATGGCCTAAGCCTGAAGGGAAACTGGCAATCTATCCATCAATCGAGCACGGGCAGGTTTGTGAAGTCAACATCATCGGGAATCCTGACGGGTTGCGATATCTGGCTTCTGCGTTGCTGGCGGTGGCTGAAGCCGACCCCCAAAAATGTCCGATCCCTGACGGGGCATATGTCCATCTGCATCTCCGCCCCGAATGCGAGCTTATCGACCACTCCTCGTCTGTCATGATTAGTCGTGCTGATGAAAAAGGAACAGGGAAGTTGATGGAAATTTTCGGTCGGTAACCAAGCCAACAGGACGGGTGAACTCATGAAGAAAGTAATGCGCTTTATAGGAATTACTCTGGGTGTGCTGTTTGTTTCTTCTGTTCTTTGGATATTTCGCCCTTATGAGAAGGCGGATCTAAGAAGGGTTGAACCAAAACTTAGAGCGCTTGAGACACCTTACCGAGAGGTCGAAGCATTTAGTTTTGGTGACGGTGGCAGCATGGGTTTAGAAATTATCGATCGTAATGGGAAGGCTTTGGTTTTCTGCCTTCCTGCACCTATGGATGAACCTACATTGCGTTACAACAAGTTGTTCATGGGCGCTATATACTACACAGAGCCCGGGTCATCAGAAGTGCCAAATGCACACCACACCAAGCTTCGACTGGCAGAGATAATCCGTTCTCAAACAAAAGCTGACGACGACAATGATGTTTTTGTATATCGTCTGTCAGGACGCTGGCGCGACTTGCTGAGATTTGTTATGCGTGAAGATGTTTTTAAAGTCTACTGATTGATTTTACGGCGGCAGGCTTGCCCGTGAGCATGGTCGATCACAACGAATGATTCGATTCATCGATTCTTTCGACACATCCGCAAAATCAGAACTTCGAGCGGTCGGCAAGCGGGGTTTCAAGCCCGTCCTGCATGACCGTCTTCAGCGTGACGAAGACAGGCTCCATCAGTTCATCGAAAGTGTAGGTGCGCCTCGGATCTTTGGGGCGGTCGTAGGAAACCGAGCATTCGAGCGTGATGGCGGCTGCGCCGGAGGCGAGCGCGAAGAGCGTGTTGAGGTTGATGGAGTTCCGCGCTTTGGGCTCGCCGCCCGGCGTTTCTCTGAGACCCGCCGCACAAAGCGCCGCATTCGCTTTTTTCGCGAGTGCGCAGACGCGCTCGATATTGGCGGGGGTGTCGATGCAGCTCGGATTGATCACGGACGGCGCGAACTCGTAGGAGTGCCCGTTGATCACGGCATCCACACGCCAGCGTGCGGCGAGTTTCAGGAGCGCGCGCGCTTCCGCGCTGCGGATGTCGCCGGGTGCGCAGTCGTGCATGATGTTGTAGCCCTCGGAGTTCGGATAACCGCCGGGATAGGCGACGCGCTCCAGCGGCAACGGGAACCACGCCTTGCTGCCGCGCCAACCCACCTGCGAACCGTCCAGCCAAGCCCCCTGCGAAGCGATACGGAAGGTGTGGTGGTCGACGTTGCGGAGATGATCGGGCGAAAGCGCGCGTCCGTCCATATTCACGCAAGGGACGATGATGAGCCGGTAACGGGAAGCCAACTCGATCAACTCGGGATCGGCCTTGCCGCGATAATCCTTCCCCGTCTCCAACATGCGGATGAGATTCAGCGCGCCCGCGCCTGACTCGGGTTCAGCGCCATGAACACCGGCGATAAGGAGAATGGTCTGCTTGTGTTCTTGCTCGCCGTAGTAGGATTTCCAAGAGGTCGAGGCGGAACCGGCTGACCAGTTGCTCTGCGGCGGCGGCTCCGAAAAATCACCGTAGAACACAGCATGAACAGGATAACCGAGCGGCGTGTGGGCGATCACTCCGCCCGCCCCTTCTTCACGCTCTCGCAACCTGCGATCATTTCGTCCGGTCGCACACGCCAGAAATCGGGACGCTCCTCAAGTCCGGGGATGGACATGGGCGTGAAGCGCGTGGGCTTCACCTTCAGCGGCTTCACGGACGTACAGGCGGAGAGCGCACTCGTGCAGACGGACGCAGCTAAAAACTGACGGCGGTTGATCGACATGACGGGTTTACCTCTCTTAGTGCGTGGATGGCAGGACACCCGCTTGGGGCATCACGACGTTTTCGAAGCCAAAGCATCCGAAGAAAATTCTGAATCCAGGGCGTTTGGCGTCCTCGAACTCATAGCGCGCCTCCCCTCCGATCTCTCCGGTGCGATTGAAAAGAACTTTCACTTTCAACGTGCCGATGCGGCCTTTGAGTCTATGGTCGGACACGGTATGGTTGGGTACGGTCAGGACAACGCCGTCCCGCGTGTCGTCGCGGATGAAGCGTGCGGCGACAGGTTTTTCGCGGGATGTGTCGGTGGCGGTGAGCACATGCAGAAAGCGGTCGTCAACACGCGGCGCGGACGGGGAAACCTCAAGCCGCCAGTTGCCGAAGTACGGTCCCGTCCCGCGCTTGGCCGCCCGTGCCTTCGCTTGCTTGACAAACACGGGATCGAGTTCCCAGTTCTTGCCGGAAGCCCAGAACTCCCGGCCCGGACCGCCCACTTTTGTCAGGACGGCGTTTTCGGGGAGCAGCGTCTGGCAGAAGAGGCGGCCCTTGCCGCAATCCGCGCGGAGGAGTTTGTTCGTTATGACCGGCTCGTTTTGCGTGTGGAGCAGCCACTCTTTTTTATAGGCGGCGTCGGTCGCGTTCACGCGATCGTAAACGACGAAGAAGTCGGGCTGCACATGCACGAACTGCCGCACGACCTCGGTGCTCTTGTCACGATAGACCGGCGCTGCATCGGCAGCGATGTAGGTGAGCAGGCTACTCGTGCTAAAAGCGCGCACCTGCGCGGAACCTCCGATCTGTCCGCCGTGGGCCACCTGCGCCTCGGGCGCATTGCTCTGGGGGCCCCAGTAGCGCGGCATCTTCTCGCCAGGCTTGTGGATCAGGATGCAGTTGTGGGCCACCGTCTGCGCGTAGTAATAGCGTAGATTTGTGTCGGTCTCAATCCCGCGCGAACCAGAGTCGAGCGCGAGGAAATCGTGCTTGTATATGACGAAGTTATTCTCATCCAAATGCTTGTGCCCAAAACTCTTCGCGCCGGCGGTAAACAGGCAGTAGGTTGAATCCGCTTCCCATCCGGAGCGGAGGAAAAACTGCCCGGTAGATTCAAAGTGGCGCGCCTTGAGCGTGCAGGCCGCAAGCTCTTCGCGCGTGAACGGTACGACATCGTTATCAAGAGCAAGGATGAACGGGTAGTGCGGCCAACCCCCGGCGAGATCACGGTTCGGCGCGAGATCGCGCAGGCTCGCGGCGAGGCGTGCGGCATCCAGATCAGCCTCCTTGAAGAAAAACATGGTCTGCGTCATGTGCTGATAGAGCCGGTCGATTGTCAGAAGATTGCCATCGTGCTGGTCGTCGCCCCAACCGAACTGGAGCGGTCGCTGCGGGTCGCGCGCGTTCGGGATCCAGGTCCACCAGATCCAGTTCGGAAAGAGCGCAAGCTCGGGATAACGCATCGCGATATTCTCGCCCGTCGCGGAAAGGTAGGTGTGGAAAAAGTTGAAGTGTGCCCACGGATAGGCACCCATGCTGTACCCCGACACACCGCTCACCAACGCGCCGTCATCGCCTGAGGATGCGGCGCGGAAATCAAGCATTTCGCGATTGAGCGCGTATCCCTTCTCCAATTGGCTGCGAGCGAGGTCGTCGCAAAAACCGTCGCCGTGCGCGGCGAGTCCCGCATACCAGAGCAGACTCGGGACGCTGTAGAACCCCGTCTTTGGCCCTCCCGTGTTGCGGCGTATGATTGCCGGTTTACCCGGCCCCGGCTGAATTTCGGCGACGTGTTCAAGTAGCGGCACGATGATCTCCCGGCGCTGGTCGGGTGTGAGCGCTTCGAAAATCCAGTCGTAGGCACACAGCGCGAGGATGCGACTGGTGGAATACCAGTTCACAGCACGCCGGTTCGCATAGGCCTGGCGGTAAGCCGCAACGCTCACCACGAGCATCTTGCGCGCCTTGTCCAGGTGTTCAGGCTTGCCTGTGAAACGCCACGCGAGCGCGCAACGCGCGGCCTGCTCGCCGAACTCTTTGACGCCCGGGATAGGCGTCGAAGGCGGCGTCGTAACGGGCTCATATCCCGAGCAGACCGGATCGGCGGGGTACGTATCCACCGCCTTCAGCAAGGCATTGAGGCGCTCGCGCGTGTAGCCGTCAGAGAGCGCTTTGGCTTTAATGGCAGGCCACGTCTCCGCGTTGAAAAACATGCGCGGATGATCCCTCCGTATCTTGGCTTGCCAGGAAGCATCTTCACCGGCGGAAACCACCAGCACGCCCAGCGCTACCACCAACACGATGAACACACTTTTGACGCAGTACAAGAAACACCTCGGCCGTTTCATAAAACTCATACAGAACACTCCCCGTGTAACGAGGGACGATAAAAAACGAAAGACATCACCGCGACGAATAGTAGCTTAACCACGCTCAAAGCGCGAGGACGGATCGGGTGGCAACTGCGCGGTCCGTCAAATAGAAAAGACACCGTAGGTTTTTTTGAGGCGGTGACGATCCGTCAAAT
>JAKJHA010000294.1 GCA_022704125.1 Verrucomicrobiota bacterium
CGACGGCGCGTGTCCACGGACTGACGCTCGTGACACGCAACACGGCCGATTTTGAGCATGTCCGCGTCGATTTGTTCAACCCGTGGACGGATGGATTCAGGGGGCATCGGGGTCAGCCCTGAAAATAGCAAATACGGATTTGCCAAACATCGACTCCATGCGTTTCGCGATCACCGTGTTGCCTCCGCCAATGTGACGCGGCGCACAAGTTCCTCCGTGTCCGGCTCGGCAAGGTAGTGCGCCTTGAATGGACGGGCCAGATAACCGAAGTTTTTGCGCCATGCCTGGCGGCTTAGCACAACCCCACCGGCAGCGTCAACGCTATTTCTTATTTTCAGGGCTGACCCCGATTACGCCCTGGACGAGCAGACGCTCGTCCCTCCCTGTATGCGGAAAAGTCCGTTTGGTGCGTTGATTTTAGGCAACAGTGTCAGGCCGTCCAGTGGCGCTTGCGATACTGGCTGGGCGTGAGGCCGCGCTGGCGTTTGAACGCCTTTACGAAATGGCTCTGGTCCCAGAAACCGACCTGCGTGGCGATGTCCGAGATGAGCATATCCGTGGTGGCGAGCAGTTTCCGGGCGGCGTTCAGGCGGATAGTCGTCACGTAATGCCCGGGCGTCATCTCCATCACGCTCTGAAAAAGGCGGCGAAAACGCGGTTCTGACACGTTCGCGATTTTTGCGAGCTGAGCGAGCGAGAGGCGTTCGGCATAATGCCGGTCGATGAACGCCACGACCTCTTTGATGCTGCCGTACCAGTCCGGCATGGAAGAGGTCGAGGCCGCGTCCGTGTAGGCGGCGGCCGTGCCGATGATCCTGCCGCGCGCGTCATACAGCGGCCAGACGTTCATGATCCGCAGCGTGGTGGAACGGTCCGCGCAATGGGAATAGACGCGGTTGACGATGGGCCGTCCCGTGGAGAGCACCTCATGATCGCGCGCCATATAGACCTCGGCGATGACGGAGGGGAACAGGTCTGCGATCGACTCGCCCACGACATCCAGTTCGCGCACGGCGTTGCAATTCTCCAGACAGCGCGGATTCATCGCGATGATGCGTTCCTGACGGTCTGCGATATGGAACAGCACGTTCGGCAAGGCGTCGAACAGGCGCTTGAAACCTTCGGCATTTCGTCCCGCGCGCGTTAGAAAATCCTTTTGCAGGTCGGTTTTCTCGGAATCGGTCATCATCATGATCCTTGTGTTGACAGAACAGATTTTACAGTTTTTTGAGCGGCATTTACAAGATTTTCCTTCCAAGTTTTGCTTCAATACTGTCAACTGTCGAAAGGATACGTAACCGATAGTCCTTAGACCTGGCAAGGAGGGATCGCACATGAAGAGGGTTGTGGTTTTAGCCGCCGGAGCGGCCGCTCTGGCGTGGGTGCTTGCGCCGGTGCCAGCGTCGGCGGATTACGTCGCGAGTGCCAATACGGCGGCCGTGTGCCTGCAAACGCAGGCGAGCGGCTATTGGCGGCTGACATCGAATGATTTCGATGTCAGATGGGACTGGGAGTGGGAATGGGTTCCGATGAACGCCACCGGCGTGACCGTGACGGTGAAGAGCGATATGCTCGGCGTTGATTTCACGTGGTCGTCGGACGACACCGCCGTCACGAACGTGGTGCTGACAGACCTCTTCCCGGTGGGGCGCGGCATGAACGCGGGCTCGCCGGTCGTCACACTCACCTTCGCCAATGCCGACGGGTGGACGCGCTCGAAGTCCCGCACCTACGATGTCTTCGCCGGCGCGTTCGGCTGTACGGACGTGCGGCGCGGACCGGTCGGCTCCTATTCCTGGAAGGCGATCGAGTATCCGCTGGTGATCCCGACCGACACGCGCTGGTTCGTGAATACGGCGACGTCCGCCCACCTGCTGTGGACGAACACCGCCAGCCAGGCCGTCGCCACGAACAGCATTTGGCGCGGCACAGGTCTTTTCGTCTACAACCAGACGACGAAGCCGAAGGCCGCTTACACGGTGGACTTGTATTTTTGGGGCATCGCGCCCGTCAACCACTACGCATCGGCCGAACTCGACCTATTCCGCGGCGGCACGATGGTGATCGTCCACTGACCCCTCTTTTTCCAACAGGAGAAAAAACATGAAGCGCATTCAAATGATCGGCTTTCTCGCGTTCGCGTCGCTCGCTGTGTCCGCCGGCGACGGCGGCTTCACCGTCCGCGACATCTCCGCCGCCCAGCGCTGGCCGTGGGCGCAGACCGTGGACATCGAATTCTACCTGCAGGCGCCCGAAAGCGCGACAAAGACCACGTTCGGCGCGCAGTTCCGGATCGACGCGACGGTCAACGGCGCCACGAAGACCCTGACGGGCCTCAACGCGACCGCCGTCTTCGGCGAGGGGTACCACTCGGTGCAGTGGGACCCGGAGGCCGATTTCCCGAACGCCACGCTGAGAGGCGCCTCCTTCAACGTCGTCGTCACCAACGCGCCGTACAGCTACCGGTACATGACCGTGGATCTCGACACCGGCAAGATCGCCTATTACGATAGCGACTTCTCCAACCAGGTGAACTCGGCCACGTACAAGGCACGCTACATGGCGTTCAAGTACATTCCTTCCACGCTCTCGGCGGACTGGCAGGCGCTCAGCGGCAAGGACTCGTTCACGCTCGGCGCGGGCGACGAGTCGGCATATAACC
>JAKJHA010000295.1 GCA_022704125.1 Verrucomicrobiota bacterium
CGCCACGACACGCGAGCACCCGGTACCGCCACACCGTCCCGGGCAACCCTCCCGTTGACGGTCAGCACATCTCCGAGCCGTGCGCCGGGCGGAGGTAGCGCCAACGCGACATCCAGTGCCTTAGGATCGGCGGCCTCAATCCGAACCGAAGTCGATCCGGTCCCCTCGGCGGCAAGCGTGAAGAGGCCGGGCGGCGTGTCATCAGGAATGACCATCTCTCCCGAACAGGACCCGAATGGCGTACACATGACCTCCTGTTCGGCCAAACGCCGATCTGACGCATCCATTCCCGCGATCTTGACGCGCAAACCGGCCGCCGCATACACGCTGCGCGTCACCGGATCATCCTTCCAGAAGAATCCCCGGTAGCGCAGGGGCTGACCGGGGCGATACACGTCGCGGTCAGTCACGAATGCAACGCGCGTCACGGAGGATTCAAAACGCGTACGCGTATTCCCTCTCCAAAGCGGCATCCATGTTTGCGCGGCATCACCCTGCCGTTCGGCAAGAATCATGATCTCCCCGGCACGACCGCCGAACACAGCGAACCCGCCATCCTCGGCCGTCTCCATCACCCACTCGCGTTTGAAGCCCCCTTCCGCCTGCTTACGCCACACCGTGACACGTGCCGCCGGGACCGGCTCGCCTTCACGCGCCGTCAACACATACCCGAGGATGCGATCAGGCTTTTGGTCGATCACCAATGCCAGGCGTGAGACCCTGAACATCTCCCACATGATCGGCGCACTCTCGGTCTCGAAAGATGCGTCCGGCGAAACGAACAGCGCGTAAAGTCCGTTCGGAAGATCCTGCGGCACCGAAACGCAGTGATTGCGGATCCGATAATCCCCCGCTGGCGGCAACGCCACCCCCCACTGCTTCAGCGGTCTGCGCGTCAGCCACTGCGCCGGAGTCACGTTCTCTGACGGCTGCCGGGTGCGGCGCGGCACAAACGCATCGTCGAACGGCACACGCACCACACGGAAATGGATCTGCGTCAGATTCTTGTAGGCGATCTCGAACTGCGGCCACGGCGCGCACCAGACACGTTCCGAAGCGAGCGCAAGCGAAGGCGTCTCAATGCGGGCAATCAGGTTACGGCATTGCGCAGCACCGATGCTCGCCGGATATGCGGACGCGCCCTTTTGCGCAACAACGCGTGCCAAAGAGGCGTCCCCCACATCGAACGCGAGTTGCGCCCGGAGAGCGAACGCACGCGATGACAGCTCGTGCGTCCGCCACTTGTGCGCGAATCGGTCCAGCGCCGCGCAATATCGCTCCTCCCGCTTTTCACCCACCACCAACGGATAACAGAACTGCAAGCGATTCAAGTCGGCATCGGCATACGCGGCAGGGTCCTCGTCGTCCGCGTGAAAGGCGAGCAGCGCTTGCCACAGGCGCAGTGCCCGCAACACACGGGAATGGCGCGCCGCCCCATCGGGGATCACAAAGTTAAAACCAGCAACGTCTTGCAAGGCGGGGCCGTCAGGGTCCAGTGTCACCGATTCCGTATCATCAAGCTTCTGCTCCCGGCACCACGCATAGAACTCCAACAGATCATGCGCAATGACATCGAACAGCGTCGGGCGCAACGCATCCGCCACGGTACCCGCGTCAAACAACGCCCCGTACATCCCGACAGGAATCCGCTTGAGCACATCCTCAAAGGCCATCGCACGCTGGTAACACTGCTCGATCTCGTTCAGCAAACCCTCCGGTTGTCGCGGTATGCCTTCGACTGCCGGAACGTCACGTTCTTGGCCACCGAAAAGGTATTCGGCATACGACCGAAAACGACGCGCGGCCAGCACCTCCAGCACGGCCCGCATGGGAAGCGGCGCACGGGACGCCGCGTCTTTCAGCTTCAGCGCGGACGAACCGGAAGGCACCGTATTCGTCGCCACCTCCAATTCGACATATTGTGCAACGGCACGCGCGGCATGTCCCCATTCCTGCGCCTTCACCGCCGCCTGCTCAATCGACGCCAGCAACGTCGTCGCCGTCCTGAAATCCCGTTGTTCCAAAGCCGCCTGCGCCTGCTGCCACTGGCCCGCGAGATCGGTTCCGGCATTGCCAGCCCCAAGCAGACGCGAGGCCGAACACGCCGCCAAGACAAACACCCTTGCGGCACGCATAAAACGCAAACCATCTGATTGCATGGCTTGGAGATTACCAAGATGCCCCATTTGCGGCAAGAACATCACTTTCCGCTTCCAGTCGGAAACGAACTTGGGTACGATGTTGCAGAAGGTTTTGTATTGCCTGTTGTCAGCAAAGGAGTGAGCCATGAAACGAACAGTCCATCGCATCATGTGTACGGTTATTTTTTGTGCATCCGTGTTCGGCGCGCTCGCGCCACGCGCTTCGCGAGCCGGCGTCTATGACGATGCCACCGCCTGGTGGCATTTGGATTACGATCCAGATCACGATCCCCAAGCCTTGAATATAGCGGTCGCGAACGACATCCGCGATCAACGGGACTGGGGGACGACGGCGGTGAAAGGCGCGAGCGGATGGCATGCCTCCGGCGTGCGCGGTGTGCTCGGCGGTCCGCTCTGGACCAACGCTCCGGTCGTCTGCCCAGCGGGTGGTCGGCGTTACGGTGACCTCAGCCTGTGCTTCCGGCAGGAGACCAACGCTTTGGGGCAGGTGTGGCCCG
>JAKJHA010000296.1 GCA_022704125.1 Verrucomicrobiota bacterium
ATCCCGCGACAGCCGACGGGGCCGATCACGACCCAAAAACGTGCCGCGAAACAGCAACGGGGTGCCGCCAGACTTCCGCTTCACCTCGCTCTACCCTGCATACCCCTGTCACTAACCGATTACCATACCTGACAACGGCAAAATGGTAATCGGTTAGTGACAGGGGCTTGCGAGTTTAGTGCGTGGTTTGAGTGTGCGCAGTCGGGCGGGCGTCCCCGCCCGCTTTGTGAAAGGCCGATCGTGATTCCGACGCGCGGCTTGATTTCAAAACGAAATACGCGCATCAGCCTTTTGCAAGATACGCTGTCGCAGGCGAGAACGCCCGCGTTACCTTCTCACGACCCCCTTTTCACCAGAAACGCATGATCCTCGCGCACCCCTGTCACTAACCGATTACGGCAAAATGTTACGCGCGCGCCCCGCGAAGCGCAAAACAAAACGCCGCCCCCATACGGATGAGGACGGCGTTTTTATGCACAACGATCAGCGCGGCTTGCTTACTTCGCGATGACCTTGGCCATCTCCAACACCTTGTTGGAATAACCCCACTCATTGTCGTACCACGCCACGATCTTGACAAAGGTCGAATCGAGCATGATGCCGGCGTCAGCGTCGAAGACCGAGGTCTTGGCCTCGCCGCGAAAATCAGTCGAAACCACCTTATCCTCGGTATAGCCGAGAACGCCCTTCAACTCGCCATCAGCGGCCGCCTTCATCGCCGCCTTGATCTCGTCGTAGGTCGTCTCCTTCGCGAGCACCACCGTCAGGTCAACCACCGACACGTCGGAGGTCGGCACGCGGAACGACATGCCGGTGAGCTTCTTATTCAGCTCAGGAATCACCTTGCCAACCGCCTTGGCAGCGCCGGTGCTCGACGGAATGATGTTCTCGAGGATGCCGCGGCCACCACGCCAATCCTTCTTGGAGGGGCCGTCCACCGTCTTCTGCGTCGCCGTCGTGGCGTGCACCGTGGTCATCAGGCCTTTGACGATCCCGAAGGTGTCGTGCAGAACCTTGGCGACCGGCGCCAGGCAGTTGGTCGTGCAGGAGGCGTTCGAGATGATGGCCTGGCCGGCGTAGGTCTTGTGGTTCACGCCGTAGACGAACATCGGCGTGTCGTCCTTCGACGGAGCCGACATGATCACCTTTTTCGCGCCCGCCTTGATGTGCGCTTCCGCCGTCTCCTTCGTCAGGAAGAGACCGGTCGACTCAACCACGATGTCAGCGCCGACTTCGTTCCATTTCAGCGCCGCCGGATCCTTCTCCGACGTCAGGCGGATCTTCTTGCCGTTCACGATCAGGTTATTGCCGTCAACCGACACTTCACCCTCGAACCGGCCGTGGACCGAATCATACATCAGCATGTAAGCCAGATAATCGGGGTCCAGCAGATCGTTGATGCCGACAACTTCAATCTCGTCCGCGAAATTCTTGATCGCCGAGCGGAACACCATGCGTCCGATACGGCCAAATCCATTGATACCAACTTTGATTGCCATTTTTTACTCCTTCACAGTTTAAGAGAGACGAGCCTTATCGGCTCTGCCATGCCAGAACCCGCCGCACCCTCCGGCCGTTCATCCGGGAAGAGCCCACGCCCTGCATGATTGGCCAAAAACGATACGCTTTTCCCCGCCGACCGTCAATTCAAAACGACTGCTTGCGGAACTCGAAAATCCCGCACCCGTACTGACAGCCGAAGCTGTCCGCCGCATGTTCAGGCGTGATCGTAACATCTTCGTGCAGTGCGCCGGCGTCATCTACATACGAGAAGCCGATCAACTCATACTCTTCACGCGCGAGATCAAGCAGGGTCTGGACAGCAAAGACTCGGTTGGCATTAAAGTCGATCCGCTCTGGCCCGATCGGTGCCGACAGATAAAGCATGCCTCCCGGCTTCAGCACCTTCGACAGCGCACGGAACCCTTTGAGGTGCCCTTCGATGTCCACCGGATCACCATACCGGCCCAGCCCAAAATGCTCAATCGCATGCAAGCAGGAGAGCGAGTCACAACATGCAGTAAAGTCGTCCGAAGGATTCATGAGGTCCATCTGACGGAAGCGAATCCCCGGCACCGTCACGGACATTGGACGAATGTCGAACACCTCAATCTCACGAAACGCCGCCACATGTGCCACAAACCCGTCGACACGCGACCCCACATCCATGTGCCGCTCAGGATTACGTGCAAAGACACGACGCGCGACCAACAGGTCTTGGTGAAAGTAATGGCCGCGAGCGCTGCCGCTGTCTTCATAACGGTCTTTCAGACATGGCATCGAAAAGCGCAACCGGAACGGCCGACCGGCCGCGCGGTTCTGTCGCTTAAGCGCGGCATAATCATGGACAGCCGCGACGAGCCCCGGCAAAACATAACGCAACGCGATCGGATTCAGGCCGAATGCCTCCGCCCAGCGGCAGATCGGTTTCAAGACTCGTTCGATAAACACGGTTTTTTCACGCATGTTTGCAGATTAGCATGATGTTTTTATCACGTCAAACGACTGAGTGCCGCTGTGAAAACTTCAGGCCACGCATAGCGCACTCCCAGTCGGCGGGCATGCTCGCGCATCTGCGGATAGTCCTCGCCGGTCAGGACCGCCGCCACCTCGCGCGCGAAATCCTCCGCGTCATAGCGCGCGATCCGTCCCGCTCCC
>JAKJHA010000297.1 GCA_022704125.1 Verrucomicrobiota bacterium
TTGCCGTACACTGGACCGGGGGCTGCGGCCAGCCGAATCACAATCGACAAAATTGCGACCAAGCGCGTACTGGAACAGGCGGGCGTGCCGACCGCGCCGTACGAAGTGCTGCCACGCGGCGTATCGGAGACCACGTTGTCGTTACCGGTGGTTGTGAAACCGCCGCGCGACGGATCGAGCGTCGGTATCACCAAGGTGAGCGTTGCGAACGAGTGGCCAGCCGCGCTGGTAGCGGCGCGCGAGATTGATGCGCAGGGCGAGGTACTGGTGGAGACTTACATACCGGGCCGCGAGTGGACGGTGGGCGTACTTGATGACGAAGCGCTTCCGGTGGTGGAAATCCAGACGCCTCAGGGTTGGTATGGCTTTCAGGAGAAATACACCGCGGGCGTGACGCGCTATGCGTTTCCGCAGACGGAGGAAGACCGGCCGCTGGTGGCATCGTGCCAGGTGTTGGCGCTGGTGGCATTTAAGGCTGTGGGGTGTCGCGGCGTGAGTCGTGTGGATTTCCGGGTGGCGCCCGACGGGCAACCGTACGTATTGGAAATCAACACGGTGCCGGGGTTCACGTCAACCAGCCTGTTGCCTAAGGCAGCGGCCCAGGCGGGGATTTCGTTTAATGCGTTGTGCGCGCGGCTAGTGGAAGGTGCGGCCTGCGGATGATGAAAGGCCGAGGTCGATGATGAAGTGGAAACTGTCCATAGGGGGCAAAGATAAAAGGCGGGGCAGTCGGCTTGTGAAAAGCGGTCGACGAGTGACCGGCGTCGTGACGGACCTTCCGGTCGGTGTAAAGCTCACGGTTGCGCTTGTGGCCTGTGTCGCTGTGCTGCTGCTTGGTGTTTGGGGGGTGTGGCACCTGTTCATCGCCTACTATTTCAAAGCACAGTCGCTGTTTGTTTTGCGTGACCTGCGCAGTTCTGTAATGATCGTGACCGGACGGACGCTGACGCCCGACCTGATTTGTGAAAAACTCGGACTGCGCGAGGGCGTCAACCTGTTCTCGATTCCGATTGAGAAAAAACGGCGCGAGCTGCTGGAGCAAGCACCGAACATCCGTGAGATTTCCATCGTGCGGCGCATGCCGGACAAGCTATCGATCACGATCGTAGAACGCGAGCCGATCGCACGCGTGGGATCGCACGGGCGCGTGGTTGATGAAGAGGGCGTCGTGTTTATCCGCTACGCGGGCACGGGCGGGTTGCCGCTCATCAAAGGCGCAGAGTTTTCGCAGATCAAGCCCGGCGAGCGCCTGCACGGCAATGAGTTTGCGGCGGCGCGCCTGATCCATAGCACGCTGCGGCCTGAATGTTCAATGCGGCTGCTGGCGGTGGATGCGACCAAGCAGGACTATCTGTTGCTGACCTTCTCCGATTACCGGCAGGCTAAGTTTTCATGGCGCGGAATGTCGAACGACCTGAAGGAAACCGATGGGTTGATGCAGCAGCGTTTTGACAAATTGACGAGTACCATGGAGAGTGAGATCGGCAGATCGAGGATGATGTGGGACGCAACATTGCCTGATGACCCTGTCTTTGTCATCCACGCGATGCCGATGGGGGTTCAATGAAAGGAAGAGGCAGGAGCATATGGCGATTCCTCCGATAGCGGCGTTAGAGATCGGCACGTCGCGCACTGTGGTGTGCGTAGGCGAGTCTGAGAACGGTCGCGTCAAGATCACCGGCACGGGGTCCTACCCCACGATCGGTGTACGAAAAGGCCAGATATCTGATGTGACGCAGGCACGTACAAGTGTTGAAACGGCGATGAAACTGGCCGAAAAACAATCTGACGTGAGTATCTGGCAGGTGTTGTTGGCGTTGTCCGGTGGCCACATCACGGCTGATGTCAGTCAAGGCGTGTTGACAATCCGATCGAGTGACTACGTGATTTCGCGTGATCATATCGAAGAGGTGACCGAGAACGCCAAAGAAGTACATTTCGACGCCGACCGGCAGGTGCTGCATACGATCACCCAGACATTCACGGTGGACGATCAACCCGGAATCGTCAAACCGGAGGGTATGCGTTGCAAGACACTCAAGCTGAATATCATGGCTGTACACGGCGTGAAGAGCCGGATCGAGAACGCGGTCAATGTAGCGAAAAACGCAGGCTTGGATGTGGTCGATGTAGCTTTCTCGGGAGTGTGTGCGGCTTTGGCAGCATTGACGGCGGAGCAGAAACGCAACGGCGTCGTGCTGATCGATCTGGGCGGCGGCACCACGAACTATATTGCTTACAGTAACGATGTGGTTGTGGCGCTCGGCAGTGTGGCGGTTGGTGGCGATCACATCACCAATGACATCGCTTTGGCATTCAACATTCCGCAGAACAACGCCGAGGAGTTGAAGCGCCGCGAAGGCTCCGCGCTGATCGATACGGAGAATGCAGCGGAGCGGATCACGCTGAAGAACGCGGTGGGATTCGAGGAGCGCACGCTGAGTTGCAAGGCGCTGCACACGGTGATCAATGCTCGTATGAATGAGACGTTGTGCGTGGTGCGCACGCGGTTGCACGAGGCCGGCGTGCTGCCGCATGTCGGCGGAGGTGTAGTGCTGACAGGCGGTGGCGCTTACCTGCGCAAGGTCACCGAGTTGGCCCAGCGTATTTTCGGCGCGCCGTGCCGTATCGGCGTGCCGGTGA
>JAKJHA010000044.1 GCA_022704125.1 Verrucomicrobiota bacterium
TTCCGTGACATCTCGTTTCTCATGCGAGCCGATTCTAGCACGGTGTCCAGTATTTGACGGATGCGCTTGATTTCCGGACACCGCGATTTTGGCTACGGTGTCCATGACTATGACATACCGCGATCATCATCAAATTAATTTATCGAAATAGCCTCGTTTCCGCAGATTTGCTAATGTGTCCGCTTCGTAATTTGCAAACATGCTCTGGTCTGCCGGGCAGGAGAAAAAAGGAGTTGCACCGTGAGTTCCGCCAAACAAGCCGTTACCGCCGACTGGATCTATACCGGTGCGACCGTGTGGATCGGTGACGCGGAGAATCGAACCGCTGCCGCATTGGCGGTCAAGGATGGCCGCGTACTCGCGACAGGTAGTAAAGAAGCGGTGTTGCGTTTTGCTGGACCGAACACCGAGATTGAGGATTTGCGCGGCGCATTTGTAATGCCGGGATTCTTGGACTCACACACGCACGCGCCCGGCACGGCGTTGGCGGACCTGTACGAGGTTTCGCTTTACACCTGCAAATCGCCGGACGACTGCCTGCAAGCCGTGCGCCGTTTTATGCGCGAGCAACCCGACGCCGATGAGGTGCGCGGTGCAGGTTGGGACATCGCGGGCTTTACCGACAAAGAACTGATCCACGGTCCACGCAAGGCGCGTCTTGATGTGCTGTCGGAGGATCGGCCGATCATCCTGCGCTCGTATGACGGCCACGCGCTCTGGCTCAACAGCGCGGCGTTCGCCCGTTACGGCATCACGCCGCGCACGCCTGACCCCGCCGGCGGCGTGATCGAGCGCGACCCGCACACCGGCGCGTTGTGGGGTACGCTCAAGGAAGAGGCCACCAAACTGATCCCGCCCAAAACCTATTCGGAGCAACAGACGATACGCGCCTTGAAACTCTATCAGACCCGCATGCACCGCTACGGCATCACCGGCATTGTCAGCATCCAAGGCGCGGGACTGGGCGCATCCGCCGAAGCCTTTCATCGCATGGAACGTGAGGGCGATCTGTTGATGCGGGTCCGCTTCGCTCAGGAGATCGGCCCTGAAGACAGTATTGATGAGCAGATCGCCGCGCTACGCGAAACCAAGGCTCGCTGTGACGGCACGCTTTTCAAAGTCACGAGCGCGAAGTTTTTTGCCGACGGCGTGATTGAAGGGGGCACCGCCTTTCTGTGTGCGCCTTACGCCGCCAAGGCGGGCCGCGAAAGCGACGCGAACAATGCGGCGGTGTGGGGGCTGAGTGATTTGGCGACGGCGTTTCGCGTGACGCATCGTGCCGGATTCCAGACGTTCACACACGCGATTGGCGATGCCGCCACGCGACGCGTCCTCAATGCGCTGCGACAGGCTGGGGCCGCGCGCTGGCGTGACGCGCGACCGGTCATCACCCACCTCCAGATAGTACGGACGCAGGACATCCGCCGCATGCGTCATCTCGGCGTGGTGGCTTCTGTCCAGCCCTTCTGGCACATGAAAGAACCGCAGTGGTGGAGCCGCGTCGATGCCACGATGCTGGGTGTGCGCCGGGCGACACGCGAATACCCGCTGCGGCGGCTGTTCGATGAAGGCTTGGTTGTCGCCTCCTCTTCGGACCATCCGATCACCGTGCATCCGAATCCGCTGGTCGCGATTGAAATCGGCGTGACGCGCAATCTGGCGGCTGCCGCATGGTACGGCGTAGCCGACATCACCCGCGCCGATAGTAAACGTTATCTGCTCGGCAAAGGACAGCGCGTCAGCGTCGAGCGCATGCTGGCCAGTTATACGCGGCACGGTGCTTTTCTGATGCGCTGCGAAAACGAATGCGGTGCCTTGCTGCCGGGGCTTTCGGCCGACTTCATCGTGCTCGACCGTGATCCGCGCAGCGTGCCGCCGATCGAGATCGAGTCATGCGCAGTCCTGCGCACCTACTTTGGCGGACGCATGGTCTGGGACAGCGCCAGCGGTACATGAGAAGACGCGCCATCCAGACTCGCGACATACGCCTGCGCCTCTTCACGGGTTGTCAGCCGTCCTTCCAGTTGGGCATCATACAACTCGCGCAACAGCGCCCCCACGCGTGGTCCCGGCGCGATCCCCCACGCCACCAGATCTCGCCCCATGACCAGCGGCGGAGGCAGAACCGGTTCGGCGCGGAACGCCTCAAACGCCTCTTTCAAAAAGAGCCACGGCGCGGACTGCTTGGGGCTTGTTGGGGTCGTAGTTTGACATTAGACATTTCATTTTTCCAGTTCCAGCATCCTCAATACGTGCGCCGTCGACCGACACAAGACCCGTTGGTTTTCAGCCGAACCGCCATCCTTCCGGTGGTGCCTTGGTCGCCTTGCCATGGCAACACAACATTACCACACCGCGAAAAACGCTCCGCAACTCTCGAATGTCTAATGTCAAAATACGACCCCGCTTCTCCATGACCTACTGCCCGTCTTCAATCGTTCTAATAAGCTTTTGAATTACTTTGTTCATTTCATAGGCCGCAGCTTCCTCCTCGCTCTTGGCGTTCTTCTGACCCTGTGCCACACCAACCTCTATAATGTACAACTTCTTTAATGCGAAACCCCATTGCTGTTTATGGCTACCTTTACGGATCAACGTATATGTATCGCCACGCTCTTCGCTTACATAATAATCTGGGATGTTGTTCCACAGTTCAACGGTGTCTGTAATGTACTTGAATATCTTGTCGCACACAACATTCCATGATTGGTAATCATAGATACGCACATTGATGTTCGGCAACTTCTCTTTATGAAGTTCAAACGTGAGGACTGGCGATTCGTTGCTATTTAAGTTATATGGACGGTTACCGTCCTTGACAAATTGATAGCCAGCAAGTTCTTGTGCGGAATTAAGTCTTCCAGCGATATCATTCATGGAGTGCCCTATAATGCCATCCATAGAAGCAAGTCGAGGCAAGTTCAAATATCTCCTGACATCTTCTTCTTCCCACCGAGTATCAGCGGGGCGTCCACCTCTCTTCAGGACTTTTGGGGCATCTTCAGCATGTACTTCGCATGCGGCAACAACAGAGAACAGAACAAATACTGTTTGGCAGATTATTGTTTCCAATTTCATGGACATGACTCCTTCACGTCGATTACTCTATTGGGTAAGTTTTATCGCTTTCAGTTGATCCTAGTCCAGGGGAACCAGAGGCTATGTAAGTTGCATAATCAATTTTGATGATACACATCGACATTGCACTGCAACTATCGTAAACGTAAGCCCCCTTTTTCACAAAACAATGGAAATTGTAGTTGAAGAACTCTGTCCTTCGTCTTGCTACCATGTTCATCCCGAGCAAACTACCCGTCGTGTCAAGGCCCACTGCGGAATCCAAGCAGTTGGCCGAGGTCATCGTCATGTAGCCTGTGTAACTGAAGTTTCCGCCGACCGTTAGATGCTGACTCGCACCTGTATATAGGATCGTATAGAGGTGGGTGGTAATTGCAGCCATAGCATCGTCTTCAGTCGCAATGTTTTTCGCATTGCACGTTACGATTGCAAACTCCAAGGCACTTTCCCATGCGTTTCTCTTACTACCAGCTGTGTTTACCCATGGCGAAGTTGGTTCATTAAAGATCGTGTACACCGTGTGGCTACCGGAGGCGTTTAAGTCGCAGGCGGCGGAGCCGGAACCGTTGACGTTCTCCATCTTCCATTGCCACATATCAGTTGTGGTTTTTTTCACACAGTTCGGCGTTTTGCCGGAGACTTGAAATGTCACGTATTCTGGGCTAGATACGCCGCCTGAGAACGTCACGTTTGCTTTAACCACACCACCTAGTGACCCATCGGAATCGGTCGATATGGCCCATATATCGGCACTTGTAATGCTGGTTGGCTGAACCGTGAATCGAGCCTTGATCGTTATACTCTTATTGGCCGTATAGCAGACCGGCAAATTCGCGCCTCCCGTGACCCACTCACCATTCGAAATATCGTAGGGGTTGCTATAATCCTGCCGAATGTTAATCGCGTCGCTTGCCGACGATCCGGTGTCGTGGTTGAACTTGATGTTTGTCAACTCGACGAGGACAGCCTTGCCGAACAGGTAGTCGGTCGGACGGTTGGATTTGTCGTCAGATGGCCCCAGC
Organism: Verrucomicrobiota bacterium; assembly: GCA_022704125.1. Taxonomy (GTDB): domain Bacteria; phylum Verrucomicrobiota; class Kiritimatiellia; order RFP12; family UBA1067; genus DUPH01. Next base: position 4,101 of record JAKJHA010000044.1, read on the forward strand.
AGAGCGACCCTGAACGGCCCGACCTTTTGCGGGTCGACGTAGAGCGTGAGCGGGGTCTCGCTGTCGCTGATCGTGGCCTCGCTCCAGAGAGCGGTCACGCCGTCCTCCCTGAGGAAGCGCACAATGTCCGCCGGCCAGCACTCGAGTGTCATCCGGCCGGGAACGAGAGAAAGGTCGTCCTTCGGGGAGCGAACGATGATCTTTGTCCTCTGGCTCTGGTTCGTGGTGACGGGACAGATGCCGGCCCAGGTATCCTCGTCGTTCTCATGGCCCTCGCCGGCATGCTTCTCCCAGTCGATGTCCACGGCGGGCACTGTGGCTTTGAACCAAGGGTTCCGTCCGGAACCGGGGTCGGGCTGGGTCAAAGTTCCGAAAATGGTGACGTACTGCTGGCTGGAGTGGGCGTTCACCATTTGGTAGACGTGCGGGCGGGGCGCTTTTCCTGTCTCAGCAACAGAAGGTGGATCTGGTCGAAGGCGGATGCAACAGCGTCAGGTGCCAATTTCGCTGCGTCGGGGTCGTCGGCGACTTGCCAGAAGAGGGCGAGCGCGCCCTTCTCATCGCGCGTCTTCAGGCGGCAGATGCCGGCCTTGACGCGCGCGCCGGCCGCAGTTGCCGCCTTCGGCGCATGCGCGGCGCAGGCCAAAAAAGCCGCTTCGGCATCCGTCCACCGTTGCTGTTTGTATAGCGCCTCCGCGCGCGCCGACGCGGTGTCGCCCGCCGGAACGCCGACGGCGCCCGCCGCCGCGAGCGCGGCCAGCAGGGCAAGGACGCGGGACGCTGCAGCGAATCCCGCGCTCTGCATGCGGCACGACCGCCGCGACCGGTTATCGGGCTCTGTTACATTCATGTTCCGCCACCCAAGGCCGAGACCTTACTCGTGCTTTTGCGGTATGATAAGAAAAGAGGGGGCGGGGAAGTCAAGCGGAAATTCGGAAATTCGGAGGAAAAGAACGCCCAACGTCGAACACAGGACGCAGAAGTGGAGAACATGAGACGCCCAGCGTCAGAATTGCGGAGCGGTGAGTCAAATATCTGGGTCTAAATACCTGTCCCTTTAGTGGTCTAAATACCTGTCCCTCAGTTGTTATCCAAGCTCGCGACATACGCCTGCGCTTCTTCGCGGGTTGTCAGCCGCCCCTCTAGTTGGGCATCATACAACTCGCGCAACATCGCCCCCACGCGTGGCCCCGGTGCGATTCCCCACGCCACCAGATCCCGTCCCCTGACCAACGGCGGCGGCAGAACCGGTTCAGCGCGGAACGCCTCAAACGCCTCTTTCAAAAAGAGCCACGGCGCGGACTGCTTGTTGCTGTGCTTGATGTCCAGGCGCATGACCTCCAGCAGGACAGGGAAAACGGGACTCCCCATAAAGCGCCGCAAGGTTGCGGGACGCATCTTTTCAGCGTCGGCTCCTCGCATGTGATCCGCTACCACCGCCTTGACCTGCTCGATCAGTGCGGTCGGTTGCCTCAACCGCTTCAAAATGACTTCGGCCATCGCCGCCCCCACCGGCGCGTGGCTGGGGAAACGGATTTGGTTTCCATCGTCTTCCGCATCGTCTTTCCGGCAGAATGTGACGGGCTTACCAATGTCATGCAACAGGAGCGACCACGCCAGCACGGGGTCACGCGGTGCCGGAACGTCATCAAGCATGAGGCAGGTGTGCGTCCAGACATCGCCTTCGGGGTGGTAGCGCGGCGGTTGTTCCGTACCGTACAGCGCCTCGACCTCCGGCAGGAACTCCCGCAACAGGCCGGTCACGCGAAGCAGACGAAGCCCCACGGAGGGACGCGGCGACTCACACAGCAGGCGGGTCATTTCCGACGCGATACGTTCCGCGCTGACCCACTTGATCCACGCTGCATGCGCCATCATCGCCGCCTGTGTCGCCGGATCAAGCGTAAAATCGAGCACTGACGCAAAGCGCGCGGCGCGCAACATGCGCAGGTGATCCTCACGAAAGCGGGCGACAGGATCGCCGATGGCCCGGATCACACGTGCCTTTAAATCTGGCACGCCGCCCACATAGTCGCGGATCACCCCGCTGGCAGGCTCACAAAACAGGCCGTTCACGGTGAAGTCCCGACGCAAAGCATCGTCTTCAGGCGTCCCGAAATGCACGTCGTCAGGATGTCGGCCGTCCGCGTAGTCGCCATCGGTACGGAACGTCGCAACGTCGAATGTATAACCGTCGTACAATACCAGCACCACGCCGAACGCTTTGCCGACCGCCACCGTCTGCCCTGCGAAAATCGCCTCGACCTGATCGGGAGTGGCGGATGTCGCGATGTCGATGTCTTTGAAGGGACGTCCCAGCCAGGCATCGCGGACGCACCCGCCGGCAAACAGCGCCTCATGACCGGCCGCGACCAAACGCTCCGCCACCGCGCGCGCCGCGCGCAGCATCGCCTCGTCGCATCTCTTGAAACAGACGATCATGACGTCTCCTACATCCACCCTAGCACAACTCCGGCGCAGGCGCCACCGAGCAAGACAAGGACCGGCGAGACCTTGCCGAAGGCGGTAAGCGCAAAGGCCGCCGCCGCAATCGCCGCCATGCGCAAATCAGGCAGGCGCTCTGTCATGCCTTTGAGAGACTCGCCCCATAGCGCATGCAAGACCAGCGACACTGCCGCTGTGATAATCAGCCCGGTCACCAACGGCCTCATAATGCTAAAGACGCGCGACATGCAGGGATGGTTGCGGTTCCGGCTCCAAAATGCGCCGAACAGATTGACGCAAAGCAACGAGGGCGTACATACCGCCACCGTTCCCACCAGCGCCCCAAGCACCGCCAGCGCCAGCGACCCCGTGTACGCATCGGCAATCACCCGGTACCCGACGAACGTCGCTGTGTTGACTGAAATCGGCCCCGGCGTCATCTCCGCGATCCCGAGGATATCCAAAAACTGCTGATTGTCCAGCCACCCGCGCCGCACCATCTCATACTGGATGATGGGAATCATCGCCAGGCCGCCGCCGACCGTCAGCAGACCGATCTTGAAAAATACATAGGCCAGTTTGACAAAAAGATTCATGGCCGCCGCCGTGCCTCCAATACGAACCAACCGATACCGACCGCCACGCCCAGCAGGATCACGGTCACCGCGCTGACACCGCACACGAGCGTTAAAAATGCAACAGCTAACGATACGCCGGTACCCAGCCGCGTCTTGCAACTGCGCATGAACATTGTGTACGCCACGCCCAACATCAAGCCCGCCACTGCCGGACGCAAGCCCGACATTGCATTGGCCAGCAAAGTTGAGTCACGCATTTGATCGAAGGCTATCGCGTAGGCCAGAATCACCAAGAACGGTGCCAACACAACGCCCAATGTCGCCGCGACGGTTCCCCAAAATCCACGCAAACGATGGCCGATCAGCATGGCCGTATTCACCGCCACCACGCCGGGCACCAGTTGCGCCATGGCGTAGTAATCCGTCATTTCTTCAAGTCGGCACCACTTACGCCGATCGACCACTTCGCGCTCCAGCAGCGGCAACATGGCGTACCCGCCGCCGAACAACACCGCACCGATTTTGGCGAAACTCACGAAAATTTGGCGGAGCCGAACACGCGCCTGCGCTGTTCGCTCCGCTTCATTCGCCCTATCCTCAGGCTCGGTCATAACGGTTCAACCCCTGCAATCAAAGTCATCGGCTTACGACAACGACCACGGCGCGCGCATCTTCGGCGTCATCAAACGATTGGCTTCGGCATCGTTGACAAACCGTTCCTTGAGCGGGTCCCAGGTCAGCGGACGCCCCAGCCGCATCGAGATCATGTTGACCAGACAAGCCGTGCAACTGCGGTGCCCGATCTCCACATCGGCGAAGGGGCGCACGCCGCGCTTCACCGCATCGATGAAATTCTGTTCGTGGCTGCGCGTACGGCCGAGTTGCACCTTGAAGGTCGCCGGATCGAGCTTCAGTAGTTTCTCGTCGGAGGCCTCCAACGTCCCCTCGTGGATACGCAGGAAGATCCAGCCTTCATCACCCTCAAAACGTACGCCGCGCGGACTGCGTGTGGTGCCGCCGATCATCTTGACGCCGTTGGCGTAGATGTTCTCAAACTCAAAGGCCATCGGCGTGTTGTAGAGGCCGTGCTGGTCATCCCAACCGCGCGCTGAGACCTTGACTGGACCACTACCGTCGCTATTATTGCCGAGTTGCGCCAAATCAATCACATGCGCGCCGCGGTCAGACATCTCGCCACAACCGAAGCTCAAATTAAAGCGCCAACTTCCGGGATGCAATCCTGGATAGTAGGGGATTTTCGGCGTGTGGCCGAGCCACATGTCATAGTTCAGTTCAATCGGCGGCGTCTCGGCAGCCGGTAGCACGGTGTGGCGGCGCACCTGATCATGGTGCCCCTGATCCGTCGGCAGGTGGATGAACATCGTATGCAGTTGTCCGATGTAGCCGTTGCGGACCACCTCGCAGCAATAACGCGCCGAATCGCGGGAACGTTCACACGACCCGGTCTGCAATACCACACCAGCGCGGCGCACGGCATCGCGCAACGCGCGGCTCTCGCCGATCGAATTAGCCAGCGGCTTTTCACAGAAGATGTGCTTGCCTGCTCTCGCCGCTGCAATGCCGACTAGCGCATGCCAATGGTCGGGGGTCGCGATGATCACGCCGTCAATGCCCGGACGCGCGAGCATCTCGCGGAAGTCGGCATATCCGGCGCAGGCAGCGTCACCATAGGCCTTGTGCATTTCCGTGACGCACGTCGTCAGCGCGCGCGCATCCACATCGCAGGCCGCCACCACGCGGGCCTCGTCGAGCTTAGCGAACTGCCGCGCCAGATGCCGACCGCGGCCACCCGTGCCCACCACCGCCAGCGCAAGCCGCTCATTCGCGCCAAACGCCGCAGACGGAATCCAAGCCGGCGCAGTTGAGGCCGCCAGCATTGCCTTCAAGAATCCCCTACGTGTATTGTTCTGCATAACTTTCTCTTCCTCCTGTGATCGCTTCGAGGTTAGCATCCGTCCTCTTCCGACCACTCGACAATTTTTAAGGTATCGATCACTCGCTTTCATTCCGTCACCTTTTGCAAGTCACGCTGTTGCGGGCGAGGACGCCCGCGCTCCCGACTCTCTGCTCCCCTTTTCGTTAGCAAACGCATTGTCTTCGCCCCCCCATCATCGACCGATTGCGGCGGTGATTCAGCCAGAATCAAGCTTGCGGTCACGCCGCCCGCTTGAACGTTGAGAGTTCTAATCGATATCGATACCGATGGCGATCCCGATCTTGATGCCGCCTTCCAGCACTTGTCATCGGGCTTGCGAAGCGTTGGGAGGGGCAAGCGTCTGCTTGCCCGCGGACGAGCGACGCTCGTCCCTCCCGGCGCTCCGCGATGGAACCTGCGACCATCCTTCCGCACAGCGGAAGGCGGCTCGTGGGGACACTCGCCCTCCAGCCTTCGCGCGAGAAGCAGCGCTTTTACACTCATCATTGCGACCACTGCATTGCGACCACTGGGTGGTCGCAATAAGACTGGCGACTCGCGACCTGCGGCGCAAACTCCCAACTCCTAAATCCTAAATCCTAAATGCCGGATCCGCGCACAGCGCGGATCACTCCGCCTCTTCGCCGTACAACTCGTCCAGTGCATCGCCGATCATCTCCAGCGCCTCTTCAAGGTCCGTGTCCTTGATGTTCAGCGGTGGCAGGAAGCGCACCACATGCTCACCGGCCACGCAGCAGAGCAGCCCCATGTCGCGGCACATGTCCACGACCTCCTTGGCGGAGCCCTCGACCACCATGCCGAGCATCAGGCCCTTGCCGCGGATTTCGAGCACCTGCTTGTGCTTATCGACGAAGAGACTCAGCCCTTCGGCGAACAACGCGCCGGTCTCTTCGGCACGCTTGAGCAACTCCTCCTCCTCAATCACATCCAGCACAGCCATCGCTGCCGCGCTCGACACCGGATTACCGCCGAAGGTCGAGGCGTGAGTGCCCGGCGTGAAGACGTCGGACAGCGCGGGCGAGGCGATCAACGCCCCCATCGGAATGCCGTCGGCCAACGACTTGGCAAGCGTGAAGGCATCCGGCGTGACCGAATAGTTCTGCCAGCCGAACCACTTGCCGGTGCGCCCCATGCCGCACTGCACCTCATCGCACAGCATCAGCAGGCCCTTCTCATCGCACAACTTGCGCACGCCGACCATAAACTCTTCAGTGGCAGGGATCACGCCACCCTCGCCCTGAACCGCCTCCAGCATCACACCGACCGTGCGTTCGTTGACGGCTGCCGCGACCGACTCCAGATTGTTGAACTCCGCATAGGCGAAGCCGATCGGTAGCGGGTCAAAGCCCTTTTGAACCTTGGTCTGCGCTGTAGCGGCGATCGTCGCGAGCGTGCGTCCGTGGAAGGAGTTCTGCATGGTGATGATCTCGAACTTGCCCTTCTCGTGTCCCCACAGGCGCGCGAGCTTGATCATCGCCTCGTTAGCCTCCGCGCCGGAGTTGCAGAAGAAGCACTTGCCGTTCAGCGAAAGTTTAGAGAGCCGCTGCGCCAGCAGCGCTTGACTCGCGTTGTAAAAAAGATTGGAGCAGTGCCCCAACGTGGCGACCTGATCTTGAACCGCTTTGACCACCGTCGGATGGCAATGCCCAACGTTGTGTACGGCAATGCCCGACGTGAAGTCGAGATAGGTCTTGCCATCCGGATCACGTACCTTGCAACCGCTACCGCTGGTTATCGTCGCGGTCGGCGCATAGGTCTGCATCACATACTGGTTAAACAAAGCGGCAATGTCTTTACTCTTACTCATCTGCAATAATCTCCGTTCCTACACCTTTTTTCGTAAAAATCTCCAACAACAGTGAATGCGGCATGCGGCCATCGACCAAGTGGACCTTGCCCACACCGGCCTGGATCGCCTCCACGCAACTGTCCAGCTTCGGCAACATGCCGCCGCCCACAACGCCGGTCTCCTTCAGCTTGCGCACACTGCCGATCCGCAGTGTAGCCAGCAACGACGTGGGGTCATTCATGTCCATCAATAGCCCCGGCACATCCGAGACAAACGCCAACTTGCGCACCTTCATGGCTTTGGCCAAAGCCGCCGCCGCCGTATCCGCGTTGACGTTATACACCTTGCCGTCCGGCCCCGTACCCAGCGGCGTCACCACCGGCACAATGCCCGCATCCAGCATCTCCGCGACCGGCCGGGTGTCGACCGACACCGGCTCGCCTACAAATCCCCAATCCAACTCCGCTCCGCTGACCGGATCAGTCCCGGTCTTCTTCACGACGCCGAAAATCCAATCGCCGTGCAACGGGCGCGCGTTCGCAAAGTGCCGCTGCAACATCCGCACCACCTTGGCGTTCACCTCATCCTTGATCACCCGCTCGACGACCCGCATGGCCTCCTCGGTGGTGACGCGCAGGCCCTGCACGAACTGCGGCGTAACGCCCGCAGCCTCCATGCCGCGCGAGATCGCCTTGCCGCCGCCATGCACCAGCACCGTCTTCATGCCTACCGCGTTCATGAACGCGATGTCCGTCAGCAGCCGATCGAGGTTCTCCTCAACCTCCATGACACTGCCGCCGACCTTCACCAGCACGACCGAGCCTTTGAAATCCTGAATGTACGGCAGTGCCTCGGTCAACACCGCCGCCTTCTCGATGATCTTCTGCATGCTCCTGTCCCTACCGCTTTTTTCTTGCATGTCAATCACGTCAATCATGTCAAAATGACCTAAACTCCTCAAACCTCGCCCGGATTTCTTCCGGCAGCCTATCCGCAAGTTCCGGATGGCTCTCGACCAAGCGCAGGATATCCAGCCAGTCCTTCTGCCGTTTACTGGGTCGCCGTTCCTCGTCAGCATACGCGGCCAGCTTACCCGCCAGCGTATCCTCCAGCGAAGCCACGCGCATCAGCATGCCCCACACATCCGCAGCCACGGCGCGCGCCGGAAACTGCCGATAGCGCTCTTCGGTGGAAATCTGGACACTGACCTTCGAGCTGCCCTTCAAATTGATCGACCCAGGGAAACGCTCCGCTTTAAATCCCTCTTTCTCCAACGCGCTGACCGCCTCCTCGACGCGATCCAGAGCAATCACCAGATCGACATCAGCCGTCACCATCGGCTCTTCCGCCCAGTGGTTGACCGCGATACCGCCGATCACGCACCAAGGCACATCCAGCCGTTCGAGCACGGAGACGAGACGCATCACGTCCCCACCTCCGCCCGCTGTCTGCCAATC
>JAKJHA010000045.1 GCA_022704125.1 Verrucomicrobiota bacterium
GGGGAAGGCACCGGCGATAAGACCCTCACGGATAAAGATCGCGCGCGCTTCGGCCGGTTCAATACGGCTGTAGTCGCGTGTGCGGCCTTCGACCAGCACAAGCCCGAAAAGGGTGACGCGCTCCCGGACGCGCACGAAGCCGCGCCGCTCATCCCAAGATGGAGAGTGGTAGCTGGACTTACAGAACCGTTTGGCGATGGGTTCAATCCACGACGGATCAATACATGCGGCGGTTCGCGCGAAGAGGCGCGAGGTTTCAACCAGTTCGCCCGCCAGAATCCAATCGCGCGAAAGCACGTTGGGACGTCGGCTAGCAGTGGATGGTTTCGTGCGGTCGGGCAGGGCCGGTTTCGCCTCTTTAAGTTTGGCGAGACCCGAGCCGGGGAAGATTGAGAAGCGGATACCGCGCGCACCACGATAGTCACCGATCTCGGGATCGCGTTTGCCGAGATTGCCCAGCAGGCCGGTCAGCAGGGCGCGGTGAAGGCCGTTGTCGCCGCCGGATGCGGATGTGACGTCGAGTTGCAACTCGGTGCAGAGTCGTTCGAGCTGGCCGCGCAGATCGATCCAGTCGCGCATGCGCGGATAGGAGAGGAAGTTGTCTTTGCAGAGACGGCGTGCGCGTGATTGTGAAGCACCGGCGGTCTGTTCGTGATACCAGCGCCAGAGGCGGAGGGTGGCGGCGAAGTCAGAGAGCGGCGTGAGGAAGCGTGCGTGGAGTTTGTCGGCCTCGGCCTGTTTCTCGATGGGCCGGCGGCGCGGGTCATCGCACTCCATCGCGGCCACGACGATCAGGGCGTCGACCAGGACCTTTTCGTGGTGCGCCGCGAAAAGAATGCGGGCCAGAGCCGGATCGAGCGGCAGCCGCGCAAGCCGCCGACCGAGCGCCGAGAGGGTAGGGGGGCTGGAGTCGCGGGGCTCGGCATCGGGCTTTTGGGATGGCGGGTTTTCTAGGGCACCGAGGAGGTCGAGTTGGCGGTAGCCGTCGCGGATCATCGCGGGCGACGGCGGGTCGATGAAGGGGAACGATTCGATATCGCCCAGCGCAAGGTCGAGCATGGTGAGGATCACACCGGACAGACTGGAGCGCACAATCTCAGGCGGGGTGAACGGATCGCGTTTGCGGAAATCATCTTCGTCGTACAGACGGATGCAGATGCCGGGCGCGAGGCGTCCGCAGCGGCCTTGGCGCTGGTTGGCGCTGGCTTGCGAGATCGGTTCGATCTGGAGACGCTGCACCTGCGTACGCGCGTTGTAACGGCTGAGGCGCGCCAGTCCGGAGTCGATCACGTAGCGGATGCCGGGCAGGGTCACCGAAGTTTCGGCCACGTTGGTGGAGAGGATGATGCGGCGGTTGGATGAGAGACGGAAGGCGCGCTGCTGTTCGCCAGCGGGCAGCGAGGCGAGTAGCGGGATAATTTCGGTGTCCGGCAGGTGCCGACCGGTGAGCGTTTCGGCGGCATCGCGGATATCGCGTTCACCGGGAAGAAAAACCAAGATGTCGCCCGGGCCTTCAGCCATCAGCTCATCGCATGCGTTGGCAATCTGCCGGGGCAGGTCGGGGTCATCCGCCTCGTCGGACGGACGCCAGCGCGTTTCGATCGGATAGAGTCGCCCGGGAACGGAGAGGATGGGGGCGTTGTTGAAAAATTCAGAAAAGCGTTGCACGTCCAGCGTGGCGGAACTGATGATCAACTTGAGGTCGCGGCGGCGTGCGAGCACACGCTTGAGAATGCCGAGCAGGAAGTCGATGTTCAGCGAACGCTCGTGCGCTTCGTCGATGATCAACGTGTCGTAGGCACGGAAGAGCCTGTCGCGCCGCGTCTCCGCCAGCAGGATGCCGTCGGTCATGAACTTGATCACGCTATCGCGCGACAGCTTCTTGTCGAAACGGTGCTGGTAGCCGACAAACCCGCCGGGGGTTTGGCCGAACTCCTCGGCCACGCGGTGCGCCATCGCCAGCGCTGCGAGCCGTCGCGGTTGGGTACAGCCGATGAGCCCGCGCTGTCCGCGTCCGGCCGCGAGCGCGATCTTAGGAAGCTGGGTGGTTTTCCCCGAGCCGGTGTCGCCGCAGACGATGATGACTGGATGATCGCGCAGCGCTGTCGTGATCTCCGCCGCATGTGCGGAGATCGGCAGTTCGGGAGGGAAGCGGATGTCTGGACGTATGCTCAATCGCGTGACGTCGGGGTGGGTCCGAAAGAAGAAGCGGGCCTAGTATTCGGCACTGTGCCGCTACTCCTTGTTTTGCCCCCGCAACTCCTTGAGTTGTGTCACACCAGCCGCCACAATCATATCGCCCGCAGGAGCGGCGAACCAAGAGGAAAGACCTTCGTAGCCTCCTTCTTGATGGGCCTGTGTGCTAGGGAAATAACCGTGGCTGCCGTTTGTGAGACACGAGATGATCGTTGTTGCGAACGGCGACTGCGCCTTGATCGCACGACCGATGTCGACGTACGGCTCGCCGGGGATGCCCGCAAACGCGAGCGCGTCGCCGATCACCAGCGTGCTGATGAGAATCTCCCTGTTGTCGGGACCGTCTTTCAGTGCCCGTGCACGTCCCCCCGGACTTGTGAGCGTCGTGAGTTCCATGCCCTTGAGCGGGATTTCATTCTTACGTCCCGCGTCAAAGAGTTCGATCCACTTGATTTCGTCGGCACTGGGACGGTTTGTCGGCAACGGGTGCGCCTTCACTATGCCGCGCACCGGACCGGAGGGCACATCTTCGCAAATATCCCACACGGAGATCGCCGCCCCGGCGACAGCGCGCCCCATGAATGTTGCGATTGCCTTGGGGTTTGTCCCGTTTCCCCGCGCCGCGTAGAGCGCCTGGCGCGCTGGTGGCGGAAGACGCATGTGATGGTTCACGTCGCCCTGTGCGCCGTTGAGGAAGAGGCACTTCACGCCGCCACCGATAGCACTCTCAAACGTCTGGCGCACGGCGCCCGGCCAGTCGGCGGAGTACTTCGTGCCGCCGACCGTGTCGGGGTGCGTGCCGAAGTTGATAATGGCGATATCCGGCGCGCCCTTCCGCTTGAAGCGGACGACGCGAAGCGACTCGTCCGGTGTGCCGATCGCCGCCACGACATCGGGGTTCGAGGTCCCTGGATTCGTGCGCGAGGAGCCGTCTTTCATGCGATAACGCCGGATGAAGGAAACGCCCTTGCATTCGGTCTGTCCGATCGAAATCGTCGCCGGTGCGCGGTCGGCGAGCGCGGCACGCCCGGCATCGGCGAGCTTGGCGACACGCAGTTCGGCATAGGAGGTAACAAGCTGATTCTCCTCCGGCGTGTAGCTTCCCCTCGGCATGTCGGCGACACCGGTATGCGTATGCGTGGAGTGGACATAGATGCGGTCGCGCGGTACGCCCGTCGCCGCCGTGATGGCGGGGAACGCCTTCTCGAAGAACGGACCGGTGAGGTGCAGGTCATCAACGGAATAGATCAGCGCGTCATTTGTACCGTCCGAGACGGCAACGCACTCCACGCACAGCGGATCAAGCACGCCGTCGCCGATGCGCTTGCTGAAGTATCCGGGCATTGGAAGCCCGGGGGGCGGCGTGATGTCCAGCCGCGCGAAGCCAGCCGAGAACTCAGCCCGCAGCAGCGGGACCGCGAGAGACACCAGAACGATACTGATCAGCTTTTTCATTTTCACCTTTCCTCCGAGGCAATTGCAAGGCCCCCTGTTACTCTTTTCTCGCCGCATTGTAGCACGATAGGACGATTACAACACTACCAAATAAGCCTCTCCCACGGTTTTCTCCGTTGTCATGCCGACTAGAATAGGTATACTGGTTACCGGTTGGTTAAACGAGGCTCTTGCAAAACCCCTTGTTTATAGGTGTGGCACGGGCATCTTGCCCGTGTTTCATGGGCGGGACGCCCATGTCACGAGGGGTTTGGCAAGAGGCTCAAACATCATTGATGAGGAAATCCCATGTCAACGTTGACCATCAAACCCGCTGGCAGTTGCCGTTTCGATGAAATCTCTTTAGGCGAGATCATGTTGCGCCTTGATCCGGGCGATTCACGCATCAAAAACGCGCGTTCGTTCACAGTGTGGGAGGGGGGCGGTGAATACAATGTGGCGCGCGGTCTGCGCAAGTGCTTCGGTCTTCAGACCGCTGTGGTGACGGCGTTGCCCGAAAATGACATCGGGCACTTGGTCGAGGATTTTGTGATGCAGGGTGGTGTGGACACTTCGCTCATCAAGTGGGTGCCGTTTGACGGCATCGGCGCGGCCACGCGTGTCGGGCTCAATTTCACAGAGCGCGGTTTCGGTCTGCGCGGCGCGCTGGGCGTCAGTGACCGCGGCCATTCGGCGGCATCACAGTTAAAGCCGGGCGATATCGATTGGGAATATGTCTTCGGTACGTTGGGCGCACGCTGGTTCCATACCGGCGGCATTTACGCGGCACTGTCAGAAACGACACCGCTTGTGCTTGAGGAGGCGATGGCGGCGGCGCGCAAGCACGGCACGATCATCTCGTATGACCTGAACTACCGCCCTTCGCTCTGGAAGGCGTTCGGCGGTCAAGAGGCGTGCCGCAAGGTCAATCGCAGGCTGGCCAAGTATGTGGATGTCATGATCGGCAACGAGGAGGATTACACGGCTTGCCTCGGTCTGGCGGTGGAGGGCGTGGACGCCAATCTGAGCGCCTTGCCGATCGACGGCTTCAAACGCATGATCGAACGCGCCTTGAAGGAGTTTCCCAACTTCAAGGTTGCGGCGACCACGCTGCGCACGGTCAAGAGCGCTTCGGTGAACGACTGGAGCGCGATCTGCTGGTATGACGGCTCCTTCCATCAGGCGATGGAGATGAAAGACCTCTGGATTTACGACCGCGTGGGCGGCGGCGACAGTTTCGCTTCGGGATTGATCTACGGTCTCCTGACTTTCAACGACGCGCAGAAGGCGGTCAATTACGGCTGCGCCCACGGTGCACTGGCGATGACCACACCCGGCGATACCTCGATGGCATCGAAGGCAGAGGTCGAAAAAGTCGTGGCGGGCGGCAGCGCGCGCGTCGTGCGCTGACGGGGGCACGGGGGCGATTCAACGTCGTTGAATGCGCCTCCGAAGGAAAATTTAGGATTTAGGATTTAGGAATTGTCCCCGCAAATTTTGCGAATGGATTTTGCGGCGGCAAGCGGTATTCCGCGCGACGCCGCTTTTTGGTTTATCCGCAGATGGAAGATTGGCGCTTGCATGACGGAGGCGCTTAGGCTATAGTCTGTATCTCCATAGAGAAACAAGCGTGTTAGGCGCGGAAGGATCGGAGTTGATATGTCAGACATCACAAATGGAATAGGGCCGGACGAAAAAGGTTTTTTTGGTAAGTACGGCGGGGCATTTTTACCGCCTGAATTGGAGGCGGCTTTTGCGGAGATCGTCGAGGCGTACCACCGCATCGCCAACGATGCGGCATTCATCAGCGAACTGCGTTTAATCCGTAAACATTTTCAAGGGCGTCCGACGCCGGTGTTCCATGCGCGCAGGCTTTCGCTGGCGAACGGCGGCGCGCACATCTATCTCAAGCGTGAAGACCTGAACCATACGGGCGCGCACAAGATCAATCATTGCATGGGCGAGGGGTTGCTGGCCAAGTATATGGGCAAGCGGCGGGTGATCGCCGAGACTGGCGCGGGCCAGCACGGTGTGGCGCTGGCGACAGCGGCGGCGTACTTCGGTCTGGAGTGCGAGATTCACATGGGCGAGGTGGACATCGCCAAGCAGGCACCGAATGTCAGCCGTATGCGCATGCTTGGGGCCAAGGTGGTTCCAGTCACGCACGGACTCAAGACGCTGAAAGAAGCGGTCGACTCGGCGTTCGAAGCCTATCTGGCCGATTACAAGAACTCGATCTACTGCATCGGGTCGGTCGTGGGGCCGCACCCGTTCCCGATGATGGTGCGTGATTTCCAGAAGGTGGTGGGCATCGAAGCGCGCGAGCAGTTTATTGAGATGACCGGGAACCTGCCCGATGCGGTCTGCGCGTGCGTGGGCGGCGGCTCTAACTCGATGGGAATTTTCCACGGCTTTCTGAAAGACCCGACGACGCTTTACGGTGTCGAACCGCTTGGGCGCGGTCCGAATCTCGGCGACCACGCGGCGACGATGAGCTATGGCCACGAGGGTATCTTGCACGGATTCAAATGCTATCTGTTGCAAAATGAGGACGGCTCGCCCGCCCCGGTCTACTCGTGCGCGAGCGGTTTGGATTATCCGGGTGTGGGGCCGGAGCACTGTCACTTTAAAGATACGGGGCGCGTGCAGTACGTGACCTGTTCCGACGATGAGTGCCGCGACGCCTTTTTCAAGCTGTGCCGGATGGAGGGGATCATCCCCGCGATCGAAAGCGCACATGCGGTTGCTTTTGCGCTGGCCAAGGCACGTGAGATGGAGCGCGGCGCGATTCTCGTCAACCTCAGCGGTCGCGGCGACAAGGATCTCGACTATGTGATTGAAAACTGGGGCGTCGGCGAGGACTGAGGATTGTTCAGCCGACGGCTCTTCATGGGCGGGACGCCCATGTCACGATGTGTGGCACGGGCATCTTGCCCGTGTTTTCATGGGCGGGACGCCCATGCCACGGGGTTGTGTGGCACGGGCATCCTGCCCGTGTGTTTTCATGGGCGGGACGCCCATGTCACGGGGTTGTGTGGCACGGGCATCTTGCCCGTGTTTTCATGAGCAAGACGCCCATGCCACAAAGGCGCCTCAGCCGTGCTTCAGCGGACGGAAGCGCACACGCGTCGGGCGGTCTGCCGCATCGCCTAGCAGCTTGCGGCGATGCTCGTGATAGTCGGCGTAGTTGCCCTCGAACCACGTCACTTTGCAATCGCCTTCGAAGGCCAGGATGTGCGTGGCGATACGGTCGAGGAACCAGCGGTCGTGGCTGATCACCATCACGCAGCCGCCGAAGTCTGCGAGGCCCTCCTCCAGCGAGCGCAGGGTGGCTACGTCGAGGTCGTTCGATGGCTCGTCCAGCAGCAGCAGGTTGCCGCCGCTGCGCAGCAACTTGGCGAGGTGTACGCGGTTGCGTTCGCCACCTGACAGCACGCCCACACGCTTTTGCTGCTCCGCGCCTCTGAAGTTGAAGCGGCTGCAGTAAGCGCGGCCGTTCATGCGTGCGACCGGCGCGGCTCCGGTGCCCTCGCTACGGCCCAGCGTTACGAACTCTTCGCCGCCGGTGATCTCTTCGTAGACCGTGTTGTCGGGGTTCAGATCGTCGCGAAGCTGATCCACGTAGGAAAGCTGCACGGAGGGGCCGACCGTCAACGTGCCGGAGAGGGGCTGAAGCTGACCAGTAATCAACTTGAAGAGGGTGGTCTTGCCGGCGCCGTTACCGCCGATGACGCCGACAATGCCGCCGCGCGGCAGATCGAAGCTCATGTTCTCGAAGAGCAGGTTGTCGCCGAAGCCCATCGACACCTCGTCGGCCTTGACCACCAGATCGCCCAGACGCGGGCCCGCCGGGATCTGGATACGCAGGTCGTCCTCGCGCGTGCTGACCTGCTGTGCTGCCAGCTCTTCGTAACGGCGCACGCGCGCCTGATTCTTGGCGCGCCGTCCCGAGGGATTGGTACGCACCCACGCGAGTTCGTTTTCAATCAGCTTCCGGCGCGACTCGGCCTGCTTGGCTTCGCGCAACATGGCCTCTTGTTTTTGTTGCAGCCACGCTTCATAGTTGCCTTTGTAGGGGTAGGTGCGACCGTTGTCGAGTTCGAGGATCCATTCGGTGACGTTGCTCAAAAAGTAGCGGTCGTGCGTCACGACGATCAGGGTGCCCTTGAATCCCTTGAGGTAGGTCTCCAGCCATGCGACCGATTCGGCATCGAGATGGTTGGTGGGTTCGTCGAGCAACAGCACGTCGGGGTTGGAGATCAGCAGGCGGCAAAGCGCCACGCGGCGGCGTTCGCCGCCGGAGAGCGGCGCAACCGGCGCATCGGACGGCGGCAGACGCAACGCTTCCATGGCCATCTCGATCTGATGGTCAAGATTCCACAGGTCGTTCATGTCGATGGTGTCTTGCAGGCGTCCCAGTTCGTCGTTCAACTTCTCGGACTCGTCGTCGCTGAGATCACTGCCGAGCAACTCGCAGATTTCGTCGTAACGCGCCAGGATCGCCTTCGAGCCGGCCACGCCTTCCTCGACGCACTGCATGACCGTTTTGCTCGTGTCCAACTCGGGTTCCTGGGGGAGGAAGCCGATCTTGGTGTTTTTCGCGATTTGGCACTCGCCCATGAACTCGGTATCGAGACCAGCCAGGATTTTCAGCAACGAAGATTTGCCCGAGCCGTTGGCACCGATCACGCCGATGTGCGCGCCGTGAAAGAAGGAGAGATTGACATCCTCAAGGATGGTCTTCTTCTCGTGTTGCTTGGTAACGTTGATGAGAGAGAATACGTATTCGCCGGCCATAGTTAGGAGGGAGGATTTAGGATTTAGGAGTTTATTTGGACGGCTTGGGTGCCAGCGATGTCAGCAGGTGCAGCTTGAAGGCGCAGTCAGAACGGAACGCGGGAATGGGGATCGCGAGTTGTTTGTCCTTGCTGCGTACATCGAAGCGGCGGACCACCTGTCCTTTTTCCGTTTCGTAAAATTCGACGCGATAAAGTCCCGGCGTGAATCCATCCAGTGACACGGTCAAGTGTTCGCCTTTGGGCGGTTCTTCACCTTCCCGCGCGAAACGGACGGGATAGATATAGCCGCGCGCCGTATCCGGCGAGGCCGTACACACTGCCTTAAAGCGGGCGGCGGCATTCTTTTCAGCCTTGGCGTCGGCGCTTAGCGTGGCGTCGATCATCTGCGACGCCGGATTGCGCGGATCGACACCCTCCATGAAGGCGCAGATCGGCGGGTAACGCGTATAGAGATTGTTCTCGTCAATCACCTGCCACCACCAGAACATCGGGATACCTGCCATCGGCACACAGGCGCCGGACCAGATGGCGGCGTGTTGCTCGATCATCAAATTCTCCAGCCCGGTGGCCATGGCCGATCCGCCGAACTCGGTGATCAGGATCGGCTTGTTGTAGGCTGCGCCGGCCTTGGCGGTGCCGACGACCAGATCAACGATGTACTCCGGCGTGTCGGGGTGACGGTTGTTGTAGGCATCAAGCGGATTGAAATCCATCTCCGCCATTTCACAGAGCACGGGATTCAGCAACCGGTAGTCGTTGGAGACGTGGACCGAGACCAAATGGCCGTAGGCATCAATGCTTTTCATGTACGCGCCGAGGATGCGGCACCATTCGACGACAGTGGGTTCAAAGTGGGTCTTGTGATGGGTTTCGTGTCCGGTCAGGTTGAGCTCGCTACAGAGCTCATATCCGAACACGATCGGCGACCACCCCCAACGGGCGTGCGTGTAGCGGCAGAAACGGCGCTGCATCTCAATGGCGCGTGCGTCGTTAAAAAACTCCAGCGGCGCTTCCAGCCAGCCCCCCGGCGTCACTTTGTTGTAGGGGTGCAGATGCCACTCTGGATCGCTCCATGTGCTGATGCGCCCGTGGTAGTTGAGCACCAGATTGATGTAGATGCGGTGGCGCATGGCCAGATCGAGCACACGGTCCAATTCCCACGCGTTCCCCATGTGGTAATCGTTGGCGCCATGGTATCCGCTGATCCCTTCGGTCCATTCGAGCCCCAGCGACCATGCGCTCATCCAGACCTCGGCCATGTTCTCGCCGGACTCTTGCATACGTTTGAAGTAACGGCGGTAGGCGGTTGGGCCTTCCTCTTTGCGCAGAACCCAGGGAAACTTGTCATCCATACGCGCATCGGTCGCCGAGCGCGTGTTGTGTCCGATCGGATAGAAGAGCGTCCCGTCATCAAACTCGAAATAGCGGCGGTCGGTACGTGAGACACGCACAAAACGCAGGGCGTCAGCCGCGGCCGGCGCTGCGTTGAAGTGCAGGGCATTGGTGGCGACGGTGTGCCCGAACGCATCGCGCGCGTAGAGCGTGACCGTGTAGGCGCCCGGTTCGCGCGGGCAATAGCGCAGCCGCCACTCGGGCAGCCCGTCGGGCTCGACCGGTTGGCCGACCTCATCCTCGAGGCAGTAGTGGGAGAGGTAGTAGAACGCATGGATCGTGTTGGTCACGCCGGACGGGGTGACGATCTGCGCACCGGCATCGATCTCCGTGGGGTCAAACGGATTGGCATAGCGGTCGGGCAGAGTGAAACCAGCCTCGAACAGGGCATAGGCGCGCGGCGGGCGGCTCAGGGGCCGGACTTTCGTAATCTGCGGAGCGCCGGCGGGCGGCTGCACGTCGAGTATTGCCGAAACCAGCGTGCACTTGCCGGTAAAGGCGGCGTCTGCGAAGACACGGAAGCCAACGGACTGCGGGTTCAATCGGACCCGATGATGCCAGCCCACGGAGTGTCCCGGCGTCTGCCACCCTTCCGCACCCGGTTGGAAGGGGATGGTCAGTTCGTTGGTGACGCCGGGTTTGAGGTGACCGGCGACCACATGCTGGTGCCAGAAATCATCGCGGTCCTTGAGCCAGACCAGCGCGCCGGAGTAGGGCGGTGCGCCCTCCGGCCACACAAGGCTGATCCGCAATGCGACAGAAGAAAGCCATTGGGTCGGGCTGGCGGTTGACAGCGAGAAATTGTACTCGCCAGGGAACGTCACGGTTTGCTCGCAAGGCAAGTTCAGCGCTGAACCATCGCTTCCGGAAAGGGTCAGCGGGACAGATTCAGAAGCCCGACAAAACAGGCTACAAACCAAGAGGGCCAACCCCCTCCAAAAGATGCGCTTAAATTGAAAAGACATGTCGACTGGAGTAGAGCAATTTATACGGGATACCAGACCTATCCCCGCGTGGCATCCATGACGCCGCGGAAATAGCCGATCGATTCGGCGATGCCCAACAGAGGGTCGGACATATCCTTCTCGTATTCCAGACTGCACACGCCGCTATACTTGACCTTGCGCAGGGCGCGCACGAACGCCACCAGATCGATCTTACCGCGCGGCAGTTCGATTCCCCTCCCTTTCTTGGTGGCCTCGGTCACATTCTTGATGT
Source organism: Verrucomicrobiota bacterium (assembly GCA_022704125.1). Classification (GTDB taxonomy): domain Bacteria; phylum Verrucomicrobiota; class Kiritimatiellia; order RFP12; family UBA1067; genus DUPH01. The sequence goes on from JAKJHA010000045.1 coordinate 11,040, forward strand.
GGATGTCGTGGATACGGTCGGCATACTTCAGCATGGCCTGGACGGGATCTTTGCCGTCGCGGAGCTGGTGGCCGATATCAAAACAGAGCCCCACGCGCACGTCCATATCCTTGATGATCTCCATCCCGCTTTCCGCAGTAGGGAACAGCTCCGGCATATCGGGACCGTGGTTGTGGATCGCGTACTTGATATCGTATTCTTTGACCTTCTCATTGATGAGCGCAAGCAGTTCGGGCGAAGCGACGCGTTTCTTTTCGACCATCTTGAACGGGACACCGACCAGCGTCTTGACGCCTACGCGTTTCGCATAGGCGAAAGCCTCGTTGACTGCCGCTTCGCTCCCCATGTAGATCGGCCCCACGCCATATCCGGTGACACCAGAACGCTTGCAGGTCTCGTGGAAGGCCGCGATCTCTTCATCCGTACTCTTCAGCGGCAGATGGAAATCCTTGATGCACAGATAGTGGACATCGACGCGCTTCATCATTTCAAGCGTCTGATCCAACTTGAACTTGTGGAAGGTATACCCTGCGATGCCGAGGCGGAAAGTATCCTGCGGGTTGCCGGTTGTCGTATCCGCCGACGTTTGCGCATGAGCGCGGTTCGTCAACAGCGCCGGCGTACCGGCCGCCGCCGCCAAACCAAGACCCGCCTGCTTGAAAAATGAACGCCGAGTTGTCATCTTGAACCTCCCGTGTTGTCTAAGCGCCAAAGGCGACATCGCGCAAACTTTCCCCGGCGCGAATCGCGTACCTAAAAAATGGAGCGGGCGATGGGAATCGAACCCACGTAAGAAGCTTGGGAAGCTCCTATTCTGCCATTGAATTACGCCCGCCAAAAGAATGAAGACACTGTATCAAAAATTCGTGGGCGGTCAAAGGCGATTTTGAAAATTCTATACGGCGCTGCGGTCAAAGATACGCATGTGGTTGAGCGGAACGACCGGGCGTGTTATTCTTCCCGGCGCAAGTCACGTTTTTCATTTGTTCGAGAGGGAAATATGCGGATCAAAAGTATTCTGGTTGTTGGGCTGGCGGCGGCTGTTGCGTGTGCGGCGCAGGATAATGGGCGGGCGGGGTGGTTCCCGTTTGTCATTCCGGACTTGGCGGATACGCACACTGCCGGCACGCCGATTGACCTCTCGTTTCTCAACGTGGAGCCAGCGGGAGCGCACGGGCATCTGCGTCCGGACGGCGAGCGGATTGT
>JAKJHA010000298.1 GCA_022704125.1 Verrucomicrobiota bacterium
GTCGTCGCGCGGGTGCGTCAGCGCGTGTGGGACGGCATGGGGCTGCTGGTGATGCACTCCGGACACATGTCCAAGATTTTCCGCGAACTGAACGGCACAAGCGGCAAGCTGCACTGGCGCGAGGTGGGCGAACTGGAACGCGTCTGGTGCATCGACCCCGCGCATCCGATCGCCGCCGGCGTACCCGAGCACTTCGACATCCCGTACGAAGAGATGTACGGCGAACCTTTCATGATCGCGGGCGACGCGCACGTGATTTTCATGTCTTGGTTCGAAGGCGGCGAGGTCTTCCGCAGCGGGTTCACGCTGCAGCGCGGCTTCGGCCGCCTGTTCTACTTCCGTCCCGGGCACGAGGCCTTCCCCACCTTCCATCACGCTGAGGTGCTGAAGGTCCTGGCCAACGGCATCCGCTGGCTGCGCCCCGTGATCGACATGCCCTTCCCGAAGACACACCGGCCCGACCCGCTCTCGCCGATCGCGCCCAAGGATTTCAAGGTCCACAATGTCGGCATCGTGAATCCGTGATGGCCGCTAAACCGCTCAAGACAACATAGACATGGGAGATGCGGCCGGTGCACCGCAGCGCGTTGTCCCTCGACGTCGGTCGGCCCGTCTGCCGCCGTACAGAAAGCTCATCCGACACTCGGCTACAAGCAGCGTTCGGCAGACAACGGGTGCCGTCTGAGCTGTCTTCTCAGCGCTGAGGAGAAAGAGAACTGGCCCAAGGCGAAGTTTTTAGTGGTGAAGTCTCAGATGTGAGTTTTCGCCGCCCGACATCAAAAAGGTGCGGCGGTCGCTGAACGTCACTCAGGCGGCGGTCTCGGCGAGACCGCCCTACCGGTTTCGCGTCTCGCGTTCGCGTTCCATGCGCCTGAGCCGGTTGCCGGTTACGCCAACTCTTGCGGGCCCTGACGCGCGAATGAGCCAGACGAGGGCCGACCGCTTATCCTGATCGGTTCCCGATGAACGGCATTAACCGCTTGATTCAAGCACGTGAATCGGGGATACGTTCCAAGTAAGCGTCCGGCGTCTCACAGGGTTGAACCCTTGCGGGGTACGGCGTATACTGTTGCTCATGAGGTGCCGAACGGACAAAATGGCAGCGGAGCCTGCTAGCGATGAGGCGTTATTGCGCGAATGGCTGGAGGCCGTGCGCGGCGATATTGAATCGGCGGTGCCGAACGATGCCGTACAGGAACGCCCGTCGGGAAGTTATGCGGAATCGGCGCCGGTCTGTCACGTCGTTGCGGGAGCGAACGGTTGCGGCAAGACAACGTTCGCACTGCACTTTCTTCCACGGTATGCGGCCTGTTTAGAGTTTGTCAATCCGGACCTGATCGCGGGCGGGCTGTCGCCGTTCGATCCCGCGCGGGGTGCGGTCAAAGCCGGACGCCTCGTGCTGGAACGAGTGAGAGAGTTGTCTGACGCGCGCCGCGACTTCGGTTTCGAGACAACCCTTTCCGGACGCGGATACCTGACTTGGTTGGGCGGGCTTAAAAATAGAGGCTACCGCATCCATCTGTATTACGTGTGGGTGCCGGGCGTCAGCATCCTAACGGCCCGCATCCATCAGCGCGTGACGGCGGGCGGACATTTCGTTCCGGATGCGGACGTGATCCGGCGGCGCGAACGGTCTATCCGCCTGATGAAAGAATACGCGGCGTTGGCTGACAAACTGCGCGTGTTCGACAATTCGGGGCCAGCGCCTATTCTGGTCTACGAAAAGAACGGAGACGCGGTGATACACGACGCGAAGCGGTTTGAACAGGTCAATCGGGAGGTCGGGTTATGACGCCGGAACTGTCGGAAGAGACTAAGCTGGTCGTCCAGGCGATGGAAGAGGCGACGTGGAAAGCCATTGAGGGCTACCGCCAGACTGGTTTGCCCGTGCCGGTCTGGCAAGACGGCAAAGTCGTGTATCTGTCAGTTGACGAAGCGCTCGCCGCCCGGCCTGATTATCCGCGCCGCATGGCGGAGAAGAAAAAGAACCCCTAGCTCCACTCCCTTTGTTATGAAAAAAAGCACACTCGTTTTCTTGGCTGCCGCCTGCATGGTGACCGGTGTTTGTGTGGCCGAGTCTCCGCTCGCGGCTTATTTTTGAGAATCTGCCCGAAGGCATGGATCCGGGTACGATCTCGCGCCGGATCAGTGTCAAGTGGGCAGACCTCGACCTGAAGCCGGACGACACCGCGGTACGTGTGTGGGACGTCGCGGCGTGCGCGCCGGTCGCGTTCCAGGACGATCGCCGGAACGAGACGCTCATTTTCTCGACGGCCCTCGCGGCGAAGACGACGAAGGAGTTCCGTATCCTCGCAGATGCGTCGCTGCCGCAGGCGGACCTTTCAATCGTGTGCTGGAGCCAGTATCTGCCGGAGCGCATGGACGACTTCGCGTGGGAGAACGACCGGTTTGGCGCGCGTGCGTACGGCCCTGTCATCATGGAACCCGCGCCGGCGGGGCAGAAGCTCGTCTCGAGCGGCATCGACATCATCAACAAGTGCGTGAGATATCCGGTGCTGCACCGCTGGTTCGTGGAACGTACGCCTTTATAGGACACGCTGATCTGACCGGTGGCGTTGTTCCCCGCAAAGATCCGGGCTTCCGTCAACGCGCCTTTT
>JAKJHA010000299.1 GCA_022704125.1 Verrucomicrobiota bacterium
TTTGCGACGTTGTATTTCCAGAAGGCGAAGAGACGTTCGATGGCCACAGCCAGAGCAATGAGCGAGCAGATTAGGATCGGCCACATCACCGGACCGCCACGGTCGAACATGACGAGGGCGGCGTCGAAGAGGCCTTGGGCGGCCTCCGGAGTATTCTGTGCGAGAAAAACCGAACCATGAAACACATGAAACTTCATAAAAACCATGCCTTCCTTTTCGTGTATTCCGTGTATTTCGTGGTAAAAAACCCGAGCACTGCCTTCCAAAAAACCTTGGTGCCCTTTGTGCCTTCGTGTGAGAAAACAACCTGTTTTTTTATCGTGCTTGTTGAGCCGTAAGGTACTAATCCATATAAACGCGAAGCGCGCGCCGACGGTTCACATGACCTTCATTTTCGGCAGATCCTGAATATCCACGTAGCCCACCAACAGGCCATTGGCATCGACCACGGGCAGGTCATCAATCTTATATTTTTCAAAGACACGCAACACATCCACCGCATAGGCGTCGTCCGTCACAGAGATCGGCCGTTGCGTCATGACGGCTTCGATGGGACGGTGCAGGATCTCCTGCCCTTCAGAGAGTAGGCGTCGCAGGTCGCCGTCCGTGAAGATGCCGGCCAATCGTCCGTCGGCGTGGGCAACCAGCGCGGCACCACTCTTGGCGGTGGTCATGGCCATGATACCGTCCATGACCGTGGCGGAAAGCGCCACGCGGGCCATGTGTTCGCCGGTGCGCATGATGTCGCACACGCGCAGTACCAACGCGCGGCCGATCGCACCGGCGGGGTGGAGGCGGGCATAGCGCTCCTTGTTGAAGTGGCGGGCTTCAATCAGAACCATGGCGAGCGCGTCGCCCACCGCCAACGTGGCGGTCGTGCTGGTGGTCGGTGCCATGCCGAAGGGGCAGGCTTCTTGTCCGATACAGACGCGCAGCACGACATCGCTCAGGTGGGCGAGGGTACTGTCGGGGTTGCCCACCATGCCGATCACGCGGATGCCGAGACGGCGCACGGCCGGGATCAACTTGATGACTTCGTCGGACTCGCCCGAAAAACTGAGGGCCAGCAGGACGTCCTGCTCGGCGATCATGCCAAGGTCGCCGTGCATCGCCTGGATCGGGTTCATGACCACACTGGTCGAGCCAGTGCTGGCCAGCGTGGCGGAGAGTTTCTCCGCGATGTGCAGATTTTTGCCGACGCCGGTCACGATGATCTTGCCACCGTTTCCAAGGGTTTCGAGTATCAGGTTCACTGTGGCGACAAAGCCTTCGCCCAGCGCGGCCTGTGCGCGGCGCAGCCCTTCGATCTCAACATCAAGGACTTGCCGGGCGCGTGAAAGGATTGCAGTGTTGTCCATAAATCAACTGTAGGTTTTTCGGTTCTGGCGGCACCGTCAGATACGAGCCGCCGCCTATGAGTGTTGAATCCAGTGTAGCGCAAAGGGGTGGATTCGCAACAGGTCTTTTTGACTCAGCAACAACAGGTTTATGCGTTCTCCTTGCCTTAGAGCCAGTTTTACCCTAATCTCAAAGGCCATGTTTACACTGTCGCAGGCATTATAGGAGGCCCCATGAAAGTAGTACGTTTCAGTGCCATCGTTCTCGCGTTGCTTATCATCGTACCGTCGTCGCTGCGTGCGCGGGAGCATGATCTCGCCGCCATCATCAAAAGCCAGGCGGAGCGGTCGAGCGTGTGGGGCCGCGTGCAGGCCCTGACGCCAGACATGACCTCCCGCGAACTCTTCACCTATGCGCTGCTGCTTTGTGAAGCGCGGATCAACCTCGACCGCTTGGACCGGCTCTTTGAGGTCGCCGCACGTATGCAGGACCGCGACCCCGAAAGTCGCGGCTACGGCAACTTCCGCTGGAACTGGCGTGACGGCGCTGTCCTTGATTTCAATGCCTGTGACTTCTGTATGGAAAATGCCGCAGTCATCTGGATCAAACACCGCGAGCTGCTCACCGACAAGCAGCGCAAAGATCTGCGTGAGTTGATTGACTATGCCATCGCGGGCTGTCTGCGTCACCGTGTGTCTTCCGGCTACACCAACATCGCCATCATGAATGCCCAGAATCTCATTCTCATGGGCGAGATGCTTGGACGCGATGACGTACTCGCCGAAGGTCGCAAACGCTTGGACGACTTCTGCGCCTATACAGCGGTGAACGGCATTCATGAATACTGTAGCCCGACCTATGCCAGCGTTGATTTGGCATGCCTGCATCGCCTGCACACGTACTGCGTTACGCCAGCCGTACGCGAGCAATGCGAGGCATTGCTGAAGGTCTTCTGGCTCGATGCCATCGCCAACTGTTTCGCGCCGTCCTTCCGTCTGGGCGGCGCTCATAGCCGTGATTACGACTACCTCTGCGGTTGCGGCGGTGTCGAAGCCTGGCTGGCTGCGGCTGGTTGTTTCTCATCACCGAATCCGAACGCTGCGCCACCGCTATTGTGGTTGCAGAGTACTTGGCGGCCGCCAGCGGATTGGCTCCGTGATCTGCAGGTCGCGCCGCGAGTGATGACGCAGGTGTGGGGGCCCGGCGGTAGCGAGTACCGCGTCATGTGGGCCGGTCGGCACGTCGCGCTCAGCATCGCCGGCAAGA
>JAKJHA010000046.1 GCA_022704125.1 Verrucomicrobiota bacterium
CGCGTCTGACGCTCGACCTGCCGGAACACGGCTCAATCTTCGTGGTGTTTAGAAACAGCCCCACCCCCAGCGCTGAAACCCTGAAACCTGAAACCAGAAACCCTGAACCCCAGAAACCAGAAACCCTGAAACCAGAAACCAGAAACCCTGAACCCCAGAAACCAGAAACCCTGAAACCTGAAACCCTCCCCGGCCCGTGGGAAGTGGCGTTCCAGGCGGGTCGCGGCGCTCCTGCCAAGGCGATGTTCGACACGCTGATCGACTGGAGCAAGCACAACGACCCCGGCATCAAATACTTCTCGGGAACAGCCACCTACCGCAAGACCTTCGAAGTCACCGCTGAACAAGCTGGCCGTACGGCCGTGTTGCATCTCGGCACGGTGGCGGCACTTGCGCAGGTGCGGCTGAACGGCAAAGACCTTGGCGTGGTCTGGACCGCGCCGTGGCAGGTCGAGTTGACCGGTGCGTTGAAGGCCGGAACCAACGCATTGGAGATTGAGGTCACCAATCCGTGGGCCAACCGGTTGGTCGGCGATGCCGCCCTGCCTCCGGAGCAACGCATCACGCAGAGCAACATGGCGTTGCGTAACGGTCCCCGCAAAGGCGGCGAATACACGCTACGGCCCTACGCCGGTTTCTCCTCCGAAGACATGCTCCAGCCCTCGGGCCTGATGGGGCCGGTGACTCTTTCGTTCTCCGATCCATGACGCGCCCGTTCGCACACATTGAACTGTCTTCATTGACAGGATTTGTTGGTGCCCTGTATGATGACCGCACTTGAGAGATGATAGAAAGCGTGTACAAAAGGACAATCCATGACCGCTGAAAGACAATCGATGGAAGCCGATATCGTGTGCGTGGGGTTCGGCCCCGCCACGGCCGGATTTTTGACCACCCTGAGCCGCGCCATGATGAACCCCGATGGCACGCCTGCTTTTGAGAGCAAGGTGATGCCGGGCATGCCGCTGCAGGTGATGTGCTACGAACGCGCCGACGACATCGGGTTCGGTGTTTCCGGCGTCGTCACCAAAGCCCGTCACATCCGCGCCTCGTTCCCCGATCTCGATCTGGTGAAAGAGATTCCGAACGCGGCTGAGATCAGCCATGAGGCGGTCGCCTATCTTTTCGACACCGTCGGCGCGAGCCGCCGCAGTTCAGGCACGCGCTTCGCGGATGGGGTCTTTCAGTACGGCCAGTTCGCCATGCGCAAGGCACCTTCGGCTACTGAATTGCCTTGGATTCCGCCTTTCCTGCGCAAGGAACCGGGCATGGTGATGTCGATGGGCGCATTCATGTCGTGGTGCGGTGCACAGCTCATGGGTTCCGGCCTCGTTCAGATCTGGCCCGGCACACCGGTCAGTGCGCCGTTGCTGGAAGGCGATGCGGTGGTCGGCGTGCGGCTGGCGGATCAGGGCGTAGACGTAAAGGGCGCACCCGAAGCCGCCTACATGCCGGGCATGGACATCCGCGCACGGCTGACGGTAGTAGGCGATGGCCCGGTCGGCGCGGTCGGCCGCAAGTTGGATCGCCATTTCGGTCTGCCGACGGGGAACCACCAGCACGATTGGGCCGTGGGCATGAAGATGGTGGTTGAACTGCCCGCCTCCTGCGATCTCAAGCCCGGCACCGTCTTGCATACGCTGGGTTTTCCAGAGCCGGAGATTTTCGGTTTCCTGTACACCTTCCCCGACCGTACTGCTTCGCTCGGCATTTTCGTGCCCTCGTGGATGGACAATCCGATTCGCACCACCTACCGCTATCTGCAACACTGGATGCAGCACCCCTACCTGTGGCGTTATCTTCAGGGCGGCACGCTGCGCTCCTGGGGTGCGAAGTCGCTGCAGGAATCCGGCGTGCGCGGCGAACCGTATCTGGTCGGCGACGGCTTCGCCCGCATCGGCGAAGGTTCCGGCACGACCAACGTGCTCACCAACTCAGGTGTAGACGAGGCGTGGCGCAGCGGCGTGCTGTTGGCTGAAGGGGTGATCGATCTGCTTAAGCGCGATCAGCCTTTTTCCAAGGCCGCGCTGACCGGCGCGTATGTGCAGCGGCGACGTCAGGATCCGCTCAATGCCGAATTGCAAGCTGCTAAGAAGGCGCGCGACGGCTTTGGCAAGGGCTTCATGCTTGGCATGATGGGCACCGGCATGACCGGTATGACCCGCGGCATGCTCAACCTCTCGGTCGACTCCGTCCCCCCTTCGCAGCGTATTCCGACGCTGGCGAGCGTTTACGGCGAACGCATCGCGCCCGCCGCACTCAGCGAAGCGGTCGAGACCTGCGCCAAGGCGCGGCAACCGCTCCATGATGCAATCATGACGCTGGCCGGCTGGCCCGAGATTCCGTATGACGGCACATTGTTGATGTCGCATCAGGACGCGCTCTTCAAGGGCGGCAAGGTGCAAGCCGCGGCGGGCTTCGCCAATCACGTGACCTTCGCCGATCCCGCACTCTGCGCCTCCTGCACAGAGCGCACATGCATTGAGATTTGTTCTGCGCAGGCTCTAATGCCTGGAGAAGAGGGCGCCCCGCCCGAGTTCGACCGCGAAAAGTGCGTCCATTGCGGGGCCTGCATCTGGAGCTGCTCCAAGGCGCTGCCCGGCGATCCTGAACGCGCCAACATCGAGTTCGACGCCGGTTCAGGCGGACTGCACTCGAACGAGAACTGAACCTCCTTGCCCTCAAGGTTTGGGAACTCCCCGGCTCTCAACTGCCACCTCTGGGCACAGCGCAAAGGACAGTGTAGTGGCTTCTGCGAGCCCCTGCGTGATTGTACAAGCAGAAGACCGACAGACGACCGGCAGCGATAACCAATGGCGAGCAATGAAACCTGAAATCAAAGCTCCCACGCCCGGGTCACATATTCGAATATGTGACCCTACGACACCCGCCGTACCCACCACTCCCCGTATCGCCTTAGCCCTGTGGATCACAGTCGGTTCTCACGGTAAAACCCTCTTTGTCCCCCCGGGTCACATATTCGAATATGTGACCCGGGGGTGGTGGAATGCGGATGGCGAGGGAAGAGTGACGGACGGGCAGTCGACGGGGCGGGTCACGCGAGGATGATGGCGCGGAGGGATTCCGCGAGACCCGAGCTGGGCTTGGCAAGGGAGTAGGTCTCGTCTTTCAATCGGACGACACCGAGTGTCTTCAGTTTACGCAGGTGGCGGATCATCGCCTCTCGGCTTATGCCCAACATGCTGCCAATCTCGTCCCGCTGAAGATTGTCCTCGTGCGCCAGCGCCCTCACTATCGCGATGCGGCGCGGGTGGGTGTAGGCTCGCATCGCATTGCTCATCTCCCGCTCGGACATGTGATTGTCAATGAGGGCACTTTTGGCGGCGCTCAAAAACTGGCTGGCCGCCACGACCGAAGCATCTGCCTCTGGGTAATAATGCGCCCATCGACTCCTGCGGCGGGACGACAAAATGCCGCGCGACTGCAACGCCCGCAAAGCGAGGCTCGTCTGAGGCTCTGTCAGCCCAACTACGGTGGCGACGTCCTCTACGGTCCGCCCCGGCACCGCCAGCACTGCCTTGAGGCAACGCAACCGGTCGGGATTGGCCAGCACCCGGCATGTCCGCCAGAGGGTTGGCGCCAAGTTCGCCCCATTCTTTCCCTCTCTCATTTTCCATGCTCCTCCCCGGGTCACATATTCGAATATGTGACCCTAAGACGCCCGTCACGCCCGCTACGCCGCGCACTGCATTGGTCTAGCGGATGACCGTCAGCTCTCACGGCAAAGCCTTTGTTCACTGCTCACCGCCCGGGTCACATATTCGAATATGTGACCCTGAGGCGAGGCACAAACAGGATGCCCCCTCCGCCCTCGAGTGTTGAGACCTAAACACTCCTTCCTTGCCTACAACTTGGACATTTTGTCGCAGTTACTCCATGGTTTTTTCGTGGCGAAGCCGAGCGGCAGGCTAACTCCTCCTTCGGTTGCAATTCAACGTGTTGAATCGCAACCGAGGGGCTACCAGGTCAGCCACTCGTCGTCCGGTGCGCGGTCATGCGCGCGCAGCCACATCATGATGGAGATGCGGAAGTCGTTGTCGCGCTCGCTGATGCGATCGATGCGCTCGAAGTCGTTGATGTATGCCGCACGGAGTTGGAAGACTAGGCAGTCGAGGCTGTACTGGATGAAGCCCCCCACCTCGTCTACCTCGTTGTAGCGCAGGTCGTAGCGCGTGTAGAGGCTCCACGACCATGTATCGTTAATGTCGTGCGTGAAGCCGCCGTATATCAAGCTCTCCTTGACCCGGTTCCACTGCATGATCGGTGAAACATCGTAGTCGTACAACTGGTGGTCGCGCGCAAGATAGCCGCCGCCGAAACGGATTTTCTCGTTGAGCTTGTAGAAGGCGCTCAGATCGACGTAGGCGAAGGTTTCCTCTTCGACGTCCCAATCGCCTTGTACCTTGATATCGAGCGCTTCGTCCGGACTGACAAGCAACCGGCTGCCAGCCATGCGCAGGCCCCCCTCGTCGAGCGGGCCGTCGGCATCAATTTGGAAGGCGGTGTAGACGTCCCAATCGACCACCGTGCGCATGCGTCCCTTCTCGTCGCGCGTCTGAAGCAGGTTGCGCACACCGGGCCGCACACCGTGCCAATCATAAGGAAGCCATGTGCCGTCCATGCCGAACTGATCGAACCACTCGATCGAGCGGTCGAAACGGTCGAAGGTGTAGGCGCGTCCATTATCCAGATCGAAGTGCGTGGGCTGGTAGCTGTAATCGAGATACGGCTCAAAAACATGCCGGTAGCCATTATCGAAGTCGGCGGTCGCGCGCGTGGAAGCTTCAACACCGAGATCGGCGCTGTGACGAGCGACGCTGCTGTCGGATTCGGAGTCCGAGTACCAAGTAGCGCGATAACCGGCACGCGGTACGACGCTGACCGCATCACCGATCTTTACCGGCGCGGTCACACGGTGAGCAGTGTCGACGCGCGTCAGATCGTAGTCGGCCCAAGAACCCGGATAGCACATGAATTCCGGCAGGGCGCGATCGTAGCGGGCGGCGTCGCGGTTGAGAATGCCGGCGCGCGTCTGGCTCTCGTAGTTCAAGCCGGTACCAAAGAGCGGCTGCGGCACGATGTTCAACCAGCCCTCGGGCAGGCGCGCCACGCCGGCGTAGAAATCATTGAGGGGACCGCTCACCATCGCGCCCGCAGCCCACGTGTGCTCGCGGTGCGCCAACGAGACGAAGTTCATCGGTGTGCTTTCGCCACGATTTTCTCTCTCGAAGAAATCGTGGCGCATCTCGGAGTCGCTGTTGACCGTGCCACGCAAAATAAACTGATCGCGCGGCGTGATATCGGCCTCATGGAAGAGGCGGAAACGGTAACGGTTGTCGTCTACGTCAGACATCCAGTTTCTGTCGCGCCGCCTGTCGGGCGGGTCTTGGTCCCAAGCGTAGTATGATTCGAATCTGCCGCGCCCGTACTCCTTGAGATCCCAGCGCAGGTTCTGGCCAACAGCCACACCGCGCTTGGTGCGGTAGTCGAGGCGTGTGGTGCCGTCCAACTTGGGGCCGTTCTCATGCGGCGATCTGTAGATGTTGTAGACATAGCCGCCCAGCATGTAGGCGCCCCAGCGCGAGGTGTAGCCGGGCACCAGCCGGAAGCCGTAGTGCGTGTCGAGGTCGCGGAACCAATACGGGAGGTAGGCGAAGGGTACGCCGAACAGCCACGGCACGGCATCGAAAACCTCGATGTAGTCATTGTCCTTGTAGCGCACGTGTCCGGTCATGCGCCAGTGGCGGTGGCCCGGACCATTGGTGCAGGTGGTGATTTCGGCGTAGCGGGCGTCGAACCGGCCGTCCTCGCGCCGGGTCACCTCTTTGGCGCCGATGTGGTAGACACCGGCCCGCAGTTCGCCGAGGCCGGTGAGACCTTTGCCCGTCTTGTAATTATACTCAATGTAATCGCCGGACCACGCGCCGAATCCGCGCTGACGCAACACCACGTTACCGCGCGCTTGGACGTCCCCCTTCTCCTGATGCAAGCGCACGCGATCGGCGCTCATCTCGTGCTCGCCGGTTTTGATGCGTACGTTGCCCGTGGCGGTGGTCCATCCGCTCTTTTGATCGACCTCGAACTTATCTGCCGTAATCTCGAGTCCGTTGGCGCCCGGCTGTTTCGGCAGCGGCACCATGCCGCCGCCTTGCGCCCATGCGCGTACCGCAACCATGATACAGGCCGTCAGGCCGATCAGCCTAGCCACAAGGAGGAAGTGCTTCATTGTCGTTTTGCCATCTGAGTGAAAGTTAAGCCGCTTGCCGTTCCATTGATTTAAGCGTAAGAGAATCCGCCGTGAGTGACAAGCGGAATCTCGCTTTTTCCGTCTTCGCCTTGGCGATGATGTCTGTTGTCAGCCCCGGACAACTATCGTTATGATACTGCAATCAGCAAATGGAGATGGAGAGAATGATGCAAGAACACGGTTCTAGTACACGGAAGAATAGCCGTCTGGCCGCCTTCACGTTGTCTTTGGCGATCGCTTTGAGCGCAGGTGCGGATATCGTTGTGGGCATCGGAGACATCTGCCGCACTTCGGACCCCGAACACATATCTCTCGGAACAAATTACGTGAGTGCCATTCGGCGGGCGGGCGGCGTGCCCTTTCTGATCGGTCGCTCGACTGACGCGAAGGAGATTGGCGCAGCACTCGACCATGTGGACGTTCTGCTCATCGCGGGTGGAGCTGACATTGATCCTGCGCGCTACCGGGAACCGTTTACACCGCAGATGGGCGAAACAAATCCCGATCGTGATGCGTTCGAATGGGTGCTGCTCGCTGAGGCGGCGAAGCGCAACATGCCGGTTTTCGGTATCTGCCGCGGCTGTCAGCTTTTGAACGTCTATCACGGCGGCACGCTGCATCAGGACATTCCCCACGACTATCCGAATTCGGAGGTCTGCCATCGTGGTTACAAGGGGAAAACACGCTTTCCCGTGCCGCATGAAGTGGTGTCGGAACCTGACTCTTGGGTGGCGAAATGGGGCGGCGAACGGTTCGATGCGCCGTCCGCACACCATCAGTCGGTCAAGGCTGTCGCACCGGGCTTCCGGGTGACGGCGCGGGCACACGATGGCGTGGTCGAAGCCATTGAGAGCACGAACGCGATCGGCGTTCAGTTCCATCCGGAGAAGATTATCGAGCCGCGCTTTGACGCATTCTCGAAACGGATGTTCCAAGGCGTGATGACGTGGTATGCTGAGCGGCTTGCCGCCGTCAGGGCAGAACGCGCCGCCCGCATTTCCCACTAGCGGAGATCGTCCAAAGTAACGCGCCGCCGCTGAGGAGGAGCCGCCCGGCAACAAACCATGCTTTTTGCGGACATGGGTTTGTGATATAAAGAACGGAGTCTTTTTAAGGATATGAAGGGAGATCGATCCATTTGAAGAAACGAGCCGTGTTGATTGGGATGACAGTCTTGGGGGTCTGCTTGGCGGCGGCCCTTGTGATAGCGGGCGCACGCGACCGACGCCCGGTGTTGGTCTGTCTGGGGGATAGCCTGACCTCCTGCGGAGGGGCGGGCGGTCATTTTAGCCATTGGTTGCAACGTCTTATGCCGGATGTGCGGGTGATTGATGCCGGGATCGGCGGCGACACTTTGGACGGCGGGCGCGCACGTTACGACCGCGACGTGCTGGCGCACAACCCCGATGTGGTGCTGATCGCACTCGGCGCTAATGATTTCTGGCGCAATTCGCGTCCGGTTTCGGTGATGGGCGGCGACCTACGTGCGATGGTGAAGGAGGCGCGCCGACGCGGGATGCAGGTGGTCGTGGCAAGCTGCTTTGGCGATCGCGATTTCTGGGAGGAGGTCTGTACGGAGTTTGATGCTTCGCGCTTCGAACTGGCTGAACAGATCGCCCGCATGGAACGTGCGATATGTGATGAGTACGAGTGCCTGTATGTGCCGAACATGCAGATCGACGTCAAGCCCAACCGGTTGCCGCCCTTCTGGGATGAGACCGACCATCCCAACCGTGCAGGCAACGAACAGGTGGCGCTGTGCCTGCTGCCCGCATTGCGGCAGGCGGTGTCGCGGGTGAAGACGAAATAGATGGCAGAACGAAAAACGGATACCAACAAAGAACGGGGGCTGAACATGAGTGACTGGCGGAATGAGTTGGGCGAGATCTTGGAGGGAAGGCTCCGCGCAACGCGCGCAGAACAGGAGAACGCGCAGTTCGAGGCGTTTCTCGACGCCGTGGCGTTGCCGGCACTGAACGAGATCGCAGATGAATTGTCCCGTAAGCACGGCCGCCTCGCGCAGGTACGCCGTGCGCCGGCATCGGTGACGTTGAGCGTGCGGATGGGCGACGTAGAGGAGATCAGTTTCCGGGTAATGAAGCATTTCGTGCAGACCGGCATCCTGCCGCAGGCCGAGGTGCGCCTTAACCGCGGCACGCGCCTGGTCAAATACGAGAGCATGTTTAGGGAAGAGCCGCATAACTACCGGATTACCGACGTGACGGCGCAGGAGGTCATCGCCACCTTCCTCAAGCATTATCGGTTAGTGATGGATTCGAGTCCGACCGCTACAGTGGAGTAGTCCACCGGACGGGGTAACGTATGGAAGTCTGCGTACTAGCGAGTGGGAGTAGGGGCAACAGCATCTATGTGTCGGGCGGCGGCACATCGCTGCTGGTGGATGCCGGACTTTCCGCGCGCGAGTTGACCGCCCGATTGCGCACGGCTGGTATTGCGCCGGGATCGCTCCGAGGCATCTTGCTGACGCACGACCACGAAGACCACTACCGGGGCATTGAGATCCTCGGCCGCAAACATGCATTGCCGCTGTTCGCAAACGAGGGTACCGCCTCTGGCATCGAAGCACGCTGTCCGAAGGGCGTGTTCCAGTGGCAGATTTTTGAGACCGCCTCAACCTTCGAGGTCGGCGACCTGCGCGTAGAGGCGTTCACGGTGTCGCACGACGCGGCCGATCCCGTCGGGTTTGTCTTTGACGACGGGACCTCGCGCCTCTGCGTGGTGACCGATCTGGGACAGGCCACCCCGCTGGTTCGCGCCAAGCTGGCGCGGTGCCATGTGGCGATTGTCGAGAGCAACCACGACTATGATATGCTGATGCAGTCCGACCGCCCGTGGTCGCTCAAGACGCGCATCGCCGGCCGCAGCGGCCACCTCTCCAACGACGACGCGGCCGCGTTGATGAGCGCCGCGATCCCCCGCCAGATGCACACGCTCTGGCTGGCGCATCTGAGCGGGGAGTGCAACACGCCAGCCTTGGCATTCAACACCATGCGCCAGGCGCTTGTCAAAGCCGGACGCGCCGATGTACACGTGGATGTCCTCAGCCAAACGCAGGTCAGTCGGCGCCTTGTGTTTTGATAAGTTCAACAAAAAACAGGTTGTTTGTTTTGGCATGGCTCAGCTTTTTGTTTAACGCAGAGGCGCAGAGACGCAGAGTTTTTTTGGGGGGGGAGTGAGCGTCCCCGCCAGCCGCAAGGCGCCCCGGTCGCAAGGCGCAAGCCAACCTTTTTTGTTGCGACCACGCAGTGGCGCGCAGCGGCGAGTGTAAAAGCGTTGCTCGGTTGTTTCATGTGAGGGCGTGAAGATGCAAATTAAAATCATGAGGATTGCTTTCGCTGTGGCGATGCTGGTAGCAACGGGTCGAGCGCAGGAACGGTATGTGGAGGCACCGGCGCGGACGGTACCGGTGATCGACCGCGTGGATATCGTGGTTGTCGGCGGCAATGAAGGCGGCATGGCGGCGGCGTGGAACGCCGCGCGTCAAGGTGCGCGCGTCATGCTGCTCAACGAGACCACGTTTCTTGGCGGCGAAGTAATGACCAAGGATCGCTTCGATGAACTTCAGCAGGGACCCAAACCCACAACGGAGTTCAGCAAAGCGCTCCTGCGCGAAACCAGCGCATCACGCTATCCGGTGGTCGCGGCGAAACTGCTGCTGGAGGCCGGCGTCACGTTTCTCTACAACACGCGTCACGGCGGTGTGTTGGTCGATGATCAGAACCGCTTGTGCGGTGTGGTGACGGCCAACAAGGCTGGCTTGCAGGCGGTGATCGCTAAGGTGGTGATCGACGCCACGCCCGCAGGGGCAGTCGCCGAAGCCGCCGGTGCGCGTCGCGAGCCGTGGCGCGTCGAGACGTTGCGCGTGTCGCGTCCGCGCCGTGCGGCCGACCGCAAGACGCGCGAGATGATCGAACAGGACGCCCCCATGACGGCTTTAACGTGGGCGGCGATCAACCGTGCCGAGCATGCGTTGCGCGAAACATGGCACACGTATGCCAACCCGCCCTTTGCGCATGCCATGAACTTTGTTCTGCCCGCCGCGCTAGTCGGATCGGCCACATGGGAGGGCGCGGAGTTGCCGAAAACCGCCAAGCTCGATCTGGGCGTCTTGCGGCCAGCAGGAACGGAGCGGCTCTACGTGCTCAGTTCGGCGGCGTCGGTCAGCCGCGAGGCGGCGCGCGCCCTGATGCACCCCGTGACGCTGGCGGAGATCGGGGAGCGTGTCGGAATGGCCGCGCTGCAGGAGGCGCGTGCAGCCACACTGCCGACGCCCGGAACCGTCCGGGTCAAGACTGCGGCGCCGACGGCCGACACGCTGCCCGCGCTAGCCATTCGTCAATTGAGCGAGGCCGAGCGACCCTACCGCGCGCGACAACGCGAGACGGTGTCGCAAGCGCGCGACGCGATTCCGGTCTGGGCGGAGTATGACGTGGTCGTGGTCGGCAGTGGACCGGCCGGTCATGCTGCGGCCATCGCGGCGACGCGTGGCGGTGCACGCACGCTGATGATCGAACAGGCGGGCTTCATCGGGGGCAACGTGGCGCTGGGCATCAAAGGATTCTGGCGCGGCTACCGTCACGGCTTCAACCAAGAGTGGCGCGGCAAAGGCGACCCGCAGTATGCGCGGTTGTTGCGCGATGCGAAAGTCGATGTCTGGTACCACTCGCTGGCCATGGGCGCGGTCATGCGCGGTCAGACGGTGGCGGGAGTCGAGGTCGCGACCTGGCTTGGACGCGGCGTGGCGCTCGGCAAAGTGGTGATCGACGCTTCGGGCGAGGGCGATGTTTGCGCGGCGGCCGGTGCCACGTTCTTCTACCTGAACGACGGCGACCTTTGTTTGGAAGAAGCCTCGTTTATGGGCCAAAAACGAGCCAGCAGCGGCAGTGACGGCAAGAACACGCGCGACCGGCGCGACCTCTACGCCAACTCGCTACCCGCCGATCCAATCGACATCGCGGGTTTTACCATGCACCATGTGCTGGCCGCGCGCGGCGGCGGCACGCAGAACTTTCCGATGGCGCAGATCCGCGAAACGCGCCGCATCAAAGGCGATTGGGTGATCGATGAGCGCGACGTGAATGCGGGGCGTACCTACCGGGATGTCATCGCGGTGTCGGCGTCGGCCTTCGATCCGCACGGTTTCTACAGCAGCGATTATTCATTCGCGGGACTGATGCCGATGACCAAACATGTGCGTGATCGCGACCTGACGGTGTACGTGCCGCTGCGCGCGATTCTGCCCGCTGGTTTGGAGAACATCATGGCGGTCGGGCGCTGCTACTCCACCACGCACGACGTACAGGCCATCATGCGCATGAATCCCGACGTGCTGAATCTGGGCTATGCGGCCGGTCATGCGGCGGCGCTCTGTATCAAAAACGGAACCACGCCGCGCACGGTGGATATCCATGCGTTGCAGCGCCATCTGGCAGAGATCGATATTCTGCCAGCGGACAAACTCGGCGAACTCACGCGCGATCTGCCGCCGCCCACGGATGCCGAGCTACGGGATGCGGCGCAGGACCCCGCGAACCCCACGAATTTGCTGACGCTGGCGCGTGGCGAACAGGCCGCATGCCAGCCGTTGCGCGATGCGTTGGCCCGTAATCCGACCGTGGCAACGGCAAAGGCGCTCTGTCTGCTGGGCGACCCCGCAGGCGTTCCGCTGCTGACCGCTTGGATCGATGAGACGCCGATCGCTGACGGCCCCGCCTACGATTGGGAGGGATTTCTCTCGGTGCCCGAACTGGACGGCGCGATGTGGGTGTCCGCCATCCCGCGCGACCGGCGGG
>JAKJHA010000300.1 GCA_022704125.1 Verrucomicrobiota bacterium
GAATCCGCGCCGCGCTGTAAACACCTTCGACGCCGCCGACCGGCTGGTGTCCGCCACGGTCGTCCAAGGCACCAACACCTACGCCGAAACGTATCTCTACGACCTCAACGGGGCGCTGACCAATAAGCAATCGGCAATCGGCAATGAGCGGTACGAATACGACTGCGCCGGGCGTTTGAGTTATCTCCAACTCCTCAATCCTAACTCCTCACTCCTCCTTGCATACGATGCGATCGGCAACCGGCTGACCACCTACTCGGCCAGCGTCACGCGCATCTGGATCACCGACCACGCCGACCCGCGCAAGCGTCCGCTGGTCGAGGCGGATGCCGACGGTGCGCCGGTGCGTTACTTCGTCTGGGGCGGCGGGATGCTGCTCGGCTTCATCGATGCCGCTTCCGGCGTTCTCACCGTCGCCCACTGCGACGAATACGGCTCCGTCGTGGCGCTCACCGACGTTGAGGGCAACGTCCTCCACGAGGCCTGCTACGGCCCCTACGGCGAAGACTGGGGTTCGGCCGGTGCCAACCCGACGCCTTTCGCGTGGCTGGGCGGCTACGGCGTGTTCAACGTAAGCGGCGGTTCACTGTATCTCACGCGCCACCGCGCTTACGACGCGGCCCTCTGCCGCTTCCTGTCATCCGACCCGCTCGGCCTTGGCGGCGGTCCGAACCTGTATGCGTACTGCGTGGGTAACCCATTGACCTACATCGACCCGCTGGGGTTGGGGGCGGAGAGTTTTATACAAAGGGCCGCAAAAGCTTTTGATTCAGTCTGGAACTTCGGAATTCAGTTCGCCACGTTCAATCCCAATGCCACGCTGCAGATGCAGGAAGCCATGTATCAGGCAAACCTCAGCTCCTTCGGCTCGCCCATGCAGCGGCTGTTCGGGGCTTACGACACGCCCGCGTCCCAGCCCATCACGATTGCGCCCGAGATCGTCAGTTCCGCATGGGAGGCGGGAGCGGTCAGAGTGGGGCTGCCAAATGTCGGGGCGCAAGGGGTACTCAAACCGGGGACACTGCAAACAGGTGCTAAACCAACTCCAAATTTTGTTCCACCAACCCATCCCCCTCAACTTCCCCCATCCGTTGTTCCTGACGGATTGAACTTGAGGGTAATGCCTCCTACGCAACAATATCCGGCAGGATATTGGAGACTTGAAAAACCGATGCCACAAGGTAAGCCACAGGGAATCAACCCGTCCACAATGCAACCAGGCCCCCATTTCGAAACTCACATTCCTCTTCCGTTTAATTATTGGCATCAGTAGGAGTATAGCATGTACTCACTTCCCGACAGTTTCACAGGTGATTTTCTCGTTGGCAAGAAAGTTGTCGTTCTTTCGTTCTGTAAATATCACTTCGATATTTTCTTTTCCGACAATTGTTGGATTCACGTTGAAAGTGGTTTTGAGTTATATGAGAAAGGAGATTTGATTGAAAAAGGCACTGCTTTCCCTTTGCGGAACACGGTTCTCGTGCGCCTTCTTGAGGAAGTCGTTGTAGAAGTGCGACGTTTGGAAGAAGAGGGCTTGTCTCTTATTTTTGGGGACATGGAATTAGTGATTATAGGAAATATTGGGCCGTATGAAGCGTACCGTGTTTCTGACGGTACGCATGAGTTTTTAGTTTGAAAGATGGAACGGACAGAATGTGAGGAACGTATTTGGACTTTGAACACATGAAGCCCAACGGATGACGATGCGATACATAAAGATAGTGAGCGCGCGGTTCGCGGCGATGGCGGCACTGGCTGTCGCGGCACTGCCCCTGTGCGCATCCATCCCGCGCGGATACATGGGGAGCGGCATCCCGCAGCACAGCGGCACCGGCAACCTCACCAACCGCACTGACGGCGCGGGGCGCGACACGCGCTACGCCCACGACGCGCTCAACCGGCTGGTCTCCCGATCTGTGTCATCTGTGGATAGGTTCTCTTACGATGCCGTCGGCAACCTGCTTTCGGCCTCGAACGCTGTCGCGCGGGAAGCCTTCACTTACGACGTGATGAACCGAGTGGAGACAGCGAACACAATCGTTAATGGCACAGCCTTCTCTACCGCATGGAAACGCGACCTGGGCGGGCTGGTGACGAACATCCTGTACGCCACCGGCAAGGCGGTCACGCGGACGTATGACACAGACGGACGGCTCGCGACCGTCAGCGACTGGCTGGGGCATACGTGGGCCTTCACGCGCGACGCGGCGGGCAGGCTGACCGCACTCTCCTGCCCCAACGGCGTGACCGGCGCGTGGACGTACGATGCCAACCACGCGGTCGCGTCGTGGTCGTGGTCCGTCGGCGGCTCGCCGTTCGCGGGACGCGTCATCACCCGCGATGCGGCGGGCGTGAAAACCAAAGAGCAGGTCACTGCCGGGCTTTTCCCCAACCCGCAAAACCCGCGCCGCGCATTCAACACCTTCGACGCCGCCGACCGGCTGGTATCCGCGCAGGTCGTCCAAGACACCAACACCTACGCCGAGACGTATCTCTACGACCTCAACGGCGCGCTGACCAACAAGCAATCGGCAATCGGCAATGAGCGGTACGAATACGACTGCGCCGGACGCTTGAGTT
>JAKJHA010000301.1 GCA_022704125.1 Verrucomicrobiota bacterium
TGGACTGCCGAGCGTTCTTGAGAATGGCCAGCGCCTCTTCGGTCTTGTCCTTGGTCTCGGTCTCGCGCCACTCTTTGAGGAACTCCATCAGCACGGCGATGCCGTTGGTCACGTTGTTCTGCGGCGGTACGGCATTCGCGATCTGGTCCGACTCCATGATCTCGGCGATCGTGACCATAGTGGGGTGGAGCCGCAGTTCTACCGCCCGGTCAGCGATCTTGGTCATCAAAGCGCCGAACTCTTCATCTTCCCGGTCTTGCTTCGCCTCGGACCTGCAGAAGCCGATCATGGCCTCCATGTCTTGCGCAAGGTTGTCTTGCCGGTCGACGATGGCTTCCGGCAGTTCGGTCGTTTTCTCAATGGCCTTCAATGTGGCGGTGAGGTTGGCGGTCTGGCCTTTACGGATACCTTCCAACATGGCCAAGACACCGGCGGCGGCCTGCGAGATTTCGCCTTTGTTCATGTTGCCGTCCGCCTGGACCAGCAGGCGCAGCACCGTGTTTTGCGCGTCGACGGCGAGTCGGGCGTTCTCTTCGCGCGTTTCCGCCGCTCCCGTCACCATGCGGGTCAGCCGCATGGTGGCGTCAGGCAACGGCCCCTTGACCGCCTTGTCGAGCGCGACACGCGCCGTGCCGATCGCCGCGTCTTTGGTCTTCAGCAGGGTCTCGGCATAACTGCGGATTTCCGTCTGCTTTTCGGCGACCTCCTGCCAAAGCTGCTCGTCGTAGGTGGGCAACCCCTCCTGCAACCGTTTGGTGGCGGTGAGTGTAGCGCGCTGGCGTGCGACCAGTTCGCCGATCGTCTTGCGCGCCTCGCCGCGATTTTGTTGCTCGGCGGCAAGCTGCGAGGAGAGCGTCGTCATCTCGAACAGGATCTGTTGGCTGACCGCACGGTTGGGCGCGTCACCGGCGGCAGTGTCATAGGCCACGATGCGCAACGCCGATGAGGCGGAGACGTCCGCCAGTGAACCGGTCCATTTTTCGTTGAAGACTCTCTTTCCGTCGAGGTCCCACTCTTTGAGAACGTCGCCCTCGGCTCCCGGTTTGGCCCCTTTGTTGACGCGCTCGACGCGTACCTTGCCGAGGCCGTATTCGTCGGTGACTTCAAAGTGTACGACCGGCGCGGCATTGGGCGGCAGAACCGCCTTCGCGGCGGAGGGGATCACCAACTGGATGGCGGGCGCACGGTCCTCGACAAGTTCGAAGCGCACCGGCACGCGCATCTCAAGCCCGAAGGCGTCGCGCGCCGCGACTTGGAAGATCGCGCCCTCTTTGATCGTGGCGGACCCCGACCAGCTTGCCTTGTCCGTGCCGGGCGTCAGCGTCAGCGTTTCCTGATCGAACAGGATTTGCGAGGTTTCGGTTGGCCGGTTACAGACGACCCGGAAGGCGACTTCGGAGTGAGTCGGGATCGCGACCGTATTGGTCAGCGCATCGTAGGTGCGTGGCGCCAACGACGTGTGTCCGGGCGGCGTCACCGTGAGTTGCAGGGCGGAGAGCGCCAGCGGCGGCACGGTGTCGATCGTAAAGGTGTCGGTCGGATAGGCATCGCCGACCTTGAAACGGTAACGGAGCGAGGTGGCGATTTTTGAGACGCGGTAGGGGAACTCCTCCTCCGTGCCGGTGGTCGAGAACTGGCCGATCCGCACCGTCGAACGTTTGTCGTCGGCCGGATAAAGATCCAGATCGACGAACTGTCCGGCGCGGCCGGTGGCCTTCACTACCAGATCAATGCCGGAACCCTGCACAATGGTCTTATCGGCCGGCGTCACTGCGAGAACCGTCGCAAAGGTCGGCGGCGAAAGCTTCGAAAAAGGGTTCAGCACGCGCTGCATGGCCACTGTCCAGGCATTGCCGAGCACGAACGCTGGCACGACCAACAGCAGCGTCACTACGCCGACAGCGATCGCACCGCGTTTGCGCAGACGTCGATCCTTGATCTCATGCAGGGGTAACGTGCGAAACTCCGGCACATCTTCATTCAAGTAGGCACGCAGCCAAGAGGATTGCGAACGCTCGTTGGCAAAGAGCACACGGTTGATGAGATGATTATCGAGCTGCGGGAATTTCTTTTCGAGAAACGCGGCCACAGCGGCAGGCGAGCGTTTCCGGTTGACCACGCGCGCCAGCCAGACCAGCGCGGCAATCACCAGACCGATCAGCACGAGCGAGAGAGCCAACCGCCCGTAAGTCCGCGGACGGAGCCATACATCGAGTGCGGTTAGAACGCCCCAAGCGGTCAACAGAAGGGCGAGCGCCACAATCAGGTGCTCAGTGGCGTGCCAGCGGTTGATCTTGCCATTGATGCGGTGAAGTTCTTGGTCGAAACTCGACATAAGCGGCTCCTTCCTGTTGCCCCCTCAGACCAAGGGTCTAAGCGAACGGATTACCATTTCCAACAATAGCAAAATGAATGCGGGCTGTAAATCGTAATCGGTTAGTGACAGGGGTATGCAGGGTAGAGCGAGGTGAAGCGGAAGTCTGGCGGCACCCCGTTGCTGTTTCGCGGCACGTTTTTGGGTCGTGATCGGCCCCGTCGGCTGTCGCGGGATCA
>JAKJHA010000302.1 GCA_022704125.1 Verrucomicrobiota bacterium
AATAGTTAATAACGAAGAACGAATAGTTGAAGAGAGGACATTCCCCCATGCGTCGTAGGTGAACTGGGCGGCGAGTTGGCCGGAGGCATCGAGGTCGGGGAAGAACAAGACAGGATTAACATGATTTACAGGATTGGAGATGAGCGTGTGCTGGTTGAGGGCATCGGCAAAATGCTCTTCGGTCTCTGTGTCCCCTGTAGTTAACACTCTGCTCCCGATGGGGTCGTAGGCGTAGGCGACGGGGTTGTTTGGGTCAGGGTTTGACATTAGTCTTTCCGTTTTTCCAATGACAACACCTTACCACACCGCGAAAACGCTCCGCAACCCTTGAATGTCTAATTCAAACTACAATCCCCGCTTCTCAACCCCACTTTTCTTGACGGCGTCGGGCGATAGTGGGCATTGCTGCAAATCCCACACAGCAATGAGCGAAGCGCACAGCAGAAGAACCCCTGCTGTAAGAACCAACATCAGACAGATGACGGTCATGTTGAAGATCATGTCAGCAGATGGCACTGAAGCAGGGTGCCAGTTTGTCGCCCATCCCATGCGGTACACCTGCGAGCAGGTATAGACAAGAACGCAAGAGTGGATCATCCAGACCAGAAGGAGCCAAAAGGCGAAGGCAAATCGTGTCCCCCTAGGGGTTCTTAAACGACAACGCCGCACAACACCGGCACAAGTCAAACAAAAGACAGCCGCGGCGACGAGGCACCACAAGAATAGCGGAAGGGCAACACAGCCACCGTCGGCAAGGATGACATCGGCTACTCGTGACATCCTCTTGCCTCTTTCGTGATCGTTTCTTCCTCCTCCATGAAGCCATCCCCGTGTCCCTGCTCCAGAGGATCAAGCCGGCGCTGGTTGTCGGTTAACCAGTCGTGCGCGTGAAGAAGTTCATGTGCGAGTCCCTCGGGGAACGTCCACGTGCGATCATCGAACGTGTAGGACCGTGCATCGATGTAAACAGCGTTATAGGGGTCGTAGTTTGACATTAGACGTTTCGTTTTCCCAGCAACCTTGATACGTGCGCCGCCGACCAATACAACAAGGCTTTGCCGGTTTTCTGCCGCGCCGCCATCCCTTCGGTGGTGCCTCAGTTGCCACGACAACACATTACCACACCGCGAAAACGCTTCGCAACCCTTGTTTGCCTAATGTCAAAACACGACCCCCTTTCCCTCGAAACATGTGCGGGGCGGTCCGAGACGTCCCGTCCTACTTTGCCGCTTCGCGACGAGAGCACAGAGCGGCGCAAACAAACAACCCCGAGCCGTGCCCCTTCAGAAAAACCTCGCGTTTATCGTGAGTGAAGACCGCCGCCGGGCAAGTGACACTTGCCTCTCCCGGTGCTCCGTCGCGGTTACGCGCGACAGTCGATTTCGATACCGATATGACGGTGTGTTGTGCTATGCTTGTGCGCATACGGATATGACCCAGAAATCAAGTGAGAGCAACTATGCCTGTTTACGACTATGAGGCAACAAGCCCCAAGCAACAATGTCCCCGGTGCGCCAATGGCTTTGAGTATGTTCAGTCGATCCACGATCCGCGCCTGACCGCGTGCCCGGATTGCGGAGCGCCTGTGCGGCGCGTCATCACCGCGCCGGCTATCGGACGCTCCAAATCCAAACTCGACGACCGTGCGAAAGCCGCCGGCTTTACAAAACTGAAACGGCTGGGCAAGGGCGAATACGAAAAAATGTATTGAGCCGAGGAGCGCCTGTGCAACGACTCACGCTCGAACGCCGCAGCAAAATCCTGCGGGCCATCCGTGATTTTTTCGATGCCCACGGATTTATTGAGGTTGAAACGCCCGTCCGCATTCCCGCCCCGGCGCAGGAGACCCACATTGACGTGCCGCCCTCCGGCCGTGCCTGGTTGCGCGCTTCGCCCGAGCTTCACATGAAAAGGCTGCTCGTCGACGGCTGTGAAAAAATTTACCAGATCGGTCCCTGTTTCCGTAGCGGCGAGTGCGGCCGCAGACACAACCCGGAGTTCACGATGCTGGAGTGGTACCGCACGGACGCCGACTATCTCGACATCCTCGCCGATACCGAAGCGCTGGTCTGCGCCGTCTCCACAGCTCTTTTCGGAACGACGATGCTGTCCTACGGCGGCACGGCCATCCAACTGGTCGGCCCGTGGCCGCGCCTGACGGTGCGCGATGCGTATCGCCGCTGGGCAGGATGGGATCCGACCGCGCAGTGGGACGCGGACCGCTTCGACATGGACATGGTCACGCGCATCGAGCCCGCCCTGCCGCGCACGACGCCGTGCGTGCTGATCGACTACCCGGCGCCTGCGGCTTCACTCGCGCGGCTGAAGCCGGGTGATGCCAGCGTCGCGGAACGGTGGGAGGTTTATATCGGCGGACTTGAAATCGCGAATGCGTACAGCGAGTTGTGCGACGCCGCCGCGCAACGCGCGCGCTTCGAAGAGGCCGCGCGTGAACGCCAAGCGCTGGGCAAAGAGGCCTATCCGCTGGACGAGCCCTTCTTGAACGCGCTCGAACGCGGCATGCCGCCCTGCGGCTGCATCGCGCTC
>JAKJHA010000303.1 GCA_022704125.1 Verrucomicrobiota bacterium
CCGCCGGTCTACGACTGCGCGCGCGGCGATGAGCGGTTCCCGGCACCGAACGGCGGGCTCTACTCGACCGCGCCGGATTACGCGCGCTTCTGCCAGATGTTACTCAATCGCGGTACCTTCCGCGGTCGCCGCATCCTGTCGGCGACCTCTGTTACGGCGATGTCCACGATTCAGAGCGGCGACCTGAAGACCGGCTTCACGCCCGGTTGCGCTTGGGGATTGGGGTGCGGCATGGTGCGTGAACCGCAGGGCGTGACCGCCGTGCTGTCGCCGGGATCGTTCGGTCACGGCGGTGCCTACGGCACGCAGGGGTGGATCGATCCGGTCAAAGGCGTGGCGTACATTCTCATGGTGCAGCGGGTCAACTTCCCGAACTCGGACAATTCGGATCTGCGCGGTGATTTTCAAAAGGCCGCGTTTTACGGTAGTGTACAGTAGGGGGCGGACATGAAAAAAAGTAAGGGAGCAATGCACGTCATCATGCGGTGCGCGGTCGCAGTGCTGGCGGTTGCGACGGCAGGTGCGGCGATAGCGCTGGAGTCCGAGCTGCTTTTTGATGGTGGGCCGACAAATGTCTGGTCGACTGCGCGTGACGCGGCGCGGCTGACTCGGGAGTTCGCTGTCAGCGAGTTGACGCAGACGGACACGCCCACGGCCTTGCGCTGGCGGTTCGAGCCGAACCCTGGGACGGCGTTCAATGATATTTTTCTGACGTGCAGAATCGCTCGGCGTTTCGATGCGTTGCGTGTGTACGTCAAGAACGAAGGGGCATCCTTCGAACTGGCTATGAAAGCGCGCGACGCCCGCAACTCCGAATGGACCGCGCAGCGGGTGCCTCTCGCGGCGGCGGGCGAGTGGCAATGGGTCGAGTTCCCGTGGCCCGAATGGCGGGTCGCGCCGTGGTCGAAAGACGCTGACGGGGTGTTTGATCTCCCAATCACCTCGCTGGCGCTGATTGCCTTTAATGTCAAGACGGGGCAGACCTACGCGCTGCGGGTCGCGGCGATTGAAACGGTCAGCGCCAATCGTCCGACTGCCCGTGTGTCCGATTTTCAGGTGCCGACAAAGATCAAGGCTGGAGAGCCGTTCGATGTGGCGTTTGCCTTTACGCTTGATCGACCGGTGTCCGAAGAAGAGGCGTGCTTGGTCTTTCGTCGCGGCAATCAAGAGGTGGGCCGCGCGCCGCTTACGTTGCCGCGTGCGCTCAAGCAGGTCGGTGTCGGCGAAGCGGTGCGGGTGGCGACGACGGTCAGCACGCCGCTATACGCGGTGGGCGGTGAGCAGGTCGTGGCGCTGCATCTGGGCGACGCCCGGATTTGTTTGGATGGGAGCGCGGCCGATGATGCGGTCGCCGCCGTAACAGTGGTGCCGCGCCGACCGGGACGCTGTAACGCGCGGGTTAAGCCGCACAACGGTGTGCCCACGCTCTTCATCAACGGCAAACCGCACAACGGTATGGCGTGGGCGACTTATCATCCGTCCTCGGCTGTGTTCCGCGATTTCACCCGCGCGGGCATCACGCTCTACACCTTCTCGGCCACGCCGACTGAGTCCGGCTACGGGCTTGCGCGTACCGCGTGGACTGCGCCCGACACCTATGACTTCTCACAACTTGATGAGCGCGCCATGATGTTGCTGGCCGAAAACCCTGATGCCTATTTCTTTCCGCGTCTCTACCTGCACGCGCCGCGGTGGTGGAGCGAACGACATCCTGACGACATCGTGCTGATGGATCCCGGCGACGGACGCTACGTGCCGTTCATCCATTCGGGCGGCAAGTTCGCACCAAGCTGGGCCTCTGAACAGTGGCGTCGCGACACCATCGAGGGTCTGCGTCGTCTGATCAAACATGTCGAAGCCTCGCCGTATGCCGACCGCGTGATCGGATATCATCTCGCATCGGGCACGACCGAAGAGTGGATGATGTGGGGCAGCAACGAAAGACACTGGGTGGATTTCTCGCCGGTGAATACCCGTCGTTTCCGCGACTGGCTGCGCGCGAAGTATCGGAAGGACACCGCCTTACGCGAAGCGTGGCAAGACCCTGCGGTCTCGTTCGACACCGCTGTCATCCCGCCCCGCGCACAACGGGAGCACGCTGAAATCGGTTCGTTCAGAGATCCGGCCAAAGAGCAGGCGGTGATCGACTTCTATCTGTACAACTCCGATCTTGTGGCGGACACCATCTGCACCTTTGCGCGTGCGGTGAAAGGCTTCACCCACCGCAAGAAAGTTGTCGGGGCTTTCTACGGGTATCTCTTGCAACTCTGCGGCGAGCAGCGGCAGCAGAATGCCGGACACTTGGCGCTGGCGAAAGTGCTGGCGTCTCGCGACATTGATTTCCTGACCAGTCCAACCAGCTACGCTTTCCGACAGTTTGGCGGTGAGGGGACCAGCCATTTCATGTCGTTGCTCGGTAGTGTCACATTGAGCGGCAAACTCTGGTTCGACGAAAATGACATCCGTACCTCGCTGGCACCCGGTGCACCGGGAACGTGGGGCAAGGCGGCTGACGTGGCGG
>JAKJHA010000304.1 GCA_022704125.1 Verrucomicrobiota bacterium
GCCCCGGACAGTTTGTAGAGGCTCTTGCCCCCCGGATGCTGCGCCTGGCGGCTTGCGTCCGGGGGGCAAGAGTCTCTAAGATTATGATCTATTGGCCCCCTACAGAACTGCCATGCGCCCTGGGAATCTCATATTATAAAAACTTTTAAAAATTATTCGTAAAACCGATTGACTTTCAGCTTCACGCAGAACTAATATAAAAATGCTGATAAAAGTGTATGTAATGTAACATCAAAAACGTTGCGTTCCCGTTTGTTTATGAGGTCTTTGAACGGCTTTGTACAGAAGGAGGTTTGGAACAATGAACAAGATCATTATTAAAAGTGCATTGTTTTTTTCGCAATCACATCTTACGCAGCGAGGATGACGGCATACAGCCGTTATATACCGACCCGTTGAAAGGGAGCGCTCTCCGGCTGCCGCGAATGGCTCCCGAAAACAATTATGAAAAAGAATTAGTCCAACACAAATATGTCCGCCGCCAGGGACGGTATCTGGAAACCCGCAGAGATGAGAACTGGTTTTTCCGCGTGCGGACAGAGAAGGATCAAGAGGGTAATGTTGTCAGCGCGCTTTACGGAAAGATTCAGGGGCCATACGATGGGGTTGGGAAGGCGGCGTGGTTTTTTCGTATTACCTGAACCCGACCCCGAATGACCGCAACCTTGAGTTTGACGGGAAGAACAACCTCTTCAAGCCGGCCTGGCGCGACACATCCTGGCCGAAGGAACCGTAAAGACATGGCGGTAAACGCGAGCGGTATGAACGTGATCTTCCTGCACGGATTCAAGGTTGATGAACAGGAGGCGCGCGCGTGGAACGCGGAGATGTTCAAGCGGCTGTGGCAATCCGGATCGAAGGCCATGTACACTGCGGTCACCTGGTGTGGGACCGACAGCCAGGCGTGGTGGTGGCTGAACAGCACGCCTAATTACTACGCCAACGTCGAACATGCCTTCGCCACGGCCTCGAATCTCGCCTTTACGGTCAGCAGCCATTTGTCGGGGGTGAAGGTCATTGCGGGGCATAGCCTTGGCAACATGGTCATTTCAAGCGCCATCGTTGACCACGGACTCAACGCGAACGCGTATTTTATGTTCAACGCCGCCGTGACGCAGGAGGCGTACGACTCCGCCGTCGATGATGCGGACGCCATGCGTCATCCTGGCTGGCAGGGATATGGGCGCAGGCTGTGGGCAAGCGACTGGCACGGGCTGTTCACGAACAGCACGGCGGATGCCCGCGGGACCCTGACGTGGCGCGACCGCTTCGGAAACATTCCCGGCGCGATCAACTATTACTCCTCCACCGAGGGTGTTCTGGCCAATTCGGACGGCACGCTCCACGCGTTTCTCGCGTCGGACTGGTCGTGGGGCAATCAGGAGGTGCGCAAAGGATTGTGGCCGCTCTTGGTGCCGGGCAACAACGAGGCGGGCTGGGAGTTCAACCGCTCCCACGACGTGACGGTCGGGTACGATCCGCACACCGGGGCGCCGATCTTGGAACGGATGCCGCCCGCGACGGCCAATCTGCTGTCGGCACCAACAGAACTGCCATGCGCCCATCGCCGAGACGCCAGGTTCGAGGTTGAAGATTTTAGCCCGTACTGGCACAATATCACTTGGTTTTAATTCGGGCATACGTGCGGTAACGGGGTGTCGCTTTATGGACCATTTATCCTCGCAAATCCGAGAGGGTCTTCAAAACGGCGATCTCGTCTACTATCTCGGTCGCGCATGCCGACTTTGCGTGACGCATTCGGTCTGGAAACGGGTCAGCCTGGAGTCGGATGTGTTGCATGTGGCGTTGGCACACGATGCGGATGGTGAACGCGTCAGACGGCTGGTCGACGAGTGGTTTGTGCGCCGGGCGCGCGAAGATTTGCCGCACTGTTTTGCCGAGGTGCTGGCACGGCATGGCTGGCGGCTGCGGCATGTGCGCGTACCGCTCGTGATGCGCGCGCCCGACCGGCCGCTGGGTCTTCGGCTGACGGTGCGCCCGATGCGGTCACGCTGGGGAAGCTGTTCCGTGGACGGCCATGTCACGTTGAACGCCGAGCTGGTGCGCCTGCCGCACCGGCTGGTTGAATACGTGGCGGTCCACGAGCTGTGTCATCTGGTTCACCACAACCACTCGGCAGCTTTCTATTTTCAAGTGGCGTGCTGCCTGCCGGACTGGCGGCAACGTCGTGCTGAACTGAAGGCGGTCGCGCTCGGGAAGGCGCGGGGAAAAACGTGAAAACGGTGCTGCAGGTGCTGGAGGCGACAGAAGGCGGCACGCGCCGCCATCTGCGCGATCTGGTGGGAGCGCTTGATCCGGCGGCCTTCCGCTGCGCGTTGGCGGTCGCGTGCCGGCGCGATCCCGACTTTCAGTCCGATCTGGCGGCCTGGCGAGTGCGCGGTCTGGATGTCATTGAACTGGCGATGCGGCGCGGCGTGTCGCCGTGGGCCGACCTTGCCGCGCTCGCCGGGCTGGTCCGCTGCGTGCGGCGGGTTCGTCCGGATATGATCCACGCGCACA
>JAKJHA010000047.1 GCA_022704125.1 Verrucomicrobiota bacterium
TCCCCGAAGTGCAGGCCGCGCCTGAAGTAGCGGACATCTGGTTCCGCTCGTACGTGCAGACCTACCTTGAACGCGATGTACGCGCCGTCACTTCGATCCGCGACCTCGCGACCTTCCGCCGTTTTATGGCGCTGCTGGCCAGCCGTTGCGGCCAGATGCTTAACAAGACGGCTCTGGCCGCACCGCTGGGGGTGAGCGTGCCTACCCTCACCCAATGGCTGAGCATCCTGGAGGTCACCGGACAGATCATCCTGACGCCGCCCTATTACGAAAACTTCGGCAAACGGATCGTCAAAACCCCAAAGGTCTATTTCGTGGACTCGGGTCTGGCGACCGCACTGCTGGGGATCCGAAATGAAGAGGATTTAGCCGTCTCGCCCTTCCGTGGCCCGCTGTTCGAAGGACTGGTCGCCTCGGAGATCGTCAAGCACCGTCTAAACCGGGGACAGGAGCGGGGGCTGTACATTTTCCGCGATCGCCAAGGGCTGGAGGTCGATTTCGTGGTGGACGAGGGCAACCGCCGCCTGCTGCTGATCGAAGCCAAGGCTACCCGCACGCCGATGCCCGACGACGGGCGTCCATTGACGCGTTTGGCAACGGCGATAGGTAGTAGTGCCGTGACGCGCGCGCTGGTCATACATGCCGACACGGCGGATCGTGCCGCGCCCATGCCGCTATGCCCCGGCGTGCGGGCGGTCGGCTGGCGCGCGTTGCACGCGCTACTTGATGAGAAAGCCTGACATTAAGCCGCGCACGATGCGATCAGCGCGACGCATGCGCCGGGTTCGGCTGTGAGGACGAGCACGGGCTTCGTTGGCCGGGCCAGTAGCGCGAGAACCAGATGCAGGGCTGAGGTCGCGCCCTGGACATCGCCGCACAGGAGCGCCGGTTCTTCGATGGACAGGCCGGGCAGGAGCCGCGCCGCCGCACTGCGAGCGGATGCATTGACATAGACGGCGTGCAGTGCATCCGGCGTCTGCCCCGCTTGGGTCAACGCCGCCTGGAGCGCCTCATCGGCCGTCGGCGCAAGGCCGCAGCCCAGCAGTTGCCCGAGCGGACGGGCGCCGCGCGCCTTGGCGGTGTCGGCGTGTTCGAGAACCAGCGCGGCGGCGGCTTCGCCCATCGGCGTCGGGTCGTCGGTTGTGGCCCGTGCGTTCAGGGCGACGCCGGAAAGCGCGTCCGCGCCGCAGACAGCGATCACCTTTGTCCGTCCGGCACGGAGCAGGTCAAACGCTTCGATCAGCGCCACGCCTGATGCGGTCGCGCGCGTCACCACATTCTCGTGCGGCCCCTTCAGCGCCCACTCCATCGCGGCCAGACTGACAGCGGTATTGGCGTAGGCGTGCGGGAAGAGGAACGGCTTGACCAGACGCGGGCCTTTGAGGATGAAGTCGGCAAAAAACAGTTCGGCCGTTGACTGGCACCCCCAAGCCGTTCCGCCCATGATGCCGGCGTTCAGCGCGGAGAGCGTGGCGGCGTCGAGCCCGGATGTCTGGAATGCCATGCCGCACGCCGCCAAAAAAAGCTGGCTCGCGCGGTCGAGGTACGCTTTGGGCGCGACGCCGCATGCATCGAGATCCACATCGGGCGCCTCGCCGACCAGCGGCGGTTCGGCGGCTTCCGGTACCGTGAAGCGTGCCAGCGGAAAGAGGGCGGGCTCTCCCTCCTGAAGGGCCGCGCTGTGCTCTTCGGCATCAGCACCCAACGCACTGATGACACCTAGACCGGTAATCAAAACAGGGACGGTCGCCGCTGCGCCCGGAGCGACGCAAGGCGGTTCGGGCGCGTCGCGCGTCAGAACTGCGGCAGCATTGCAATCGCCGAAACCGGCCGAGTTCGAGAGTACACAGTGAAGCGCGACATTGCGCGGTGACGTCACAACATCAAGCGCACATTCGGGATCTGGCGTGGTGAGATTGCCGGTCGGCGGAATAACGCCCTGTTGCAGCGACAGCACCGAGACGATCAACTCGACCGATCCGGCCGCGCCCAACATGTGCCCCAACAGACCTTTGACCGAGGTCACGGGAATGGCGGCGGCACGTTCGCCGAACAGGTCTTGGATGGCCTGCGTCTCCGTGCTGTCGTTGGGCTTCGTACCGGTGCCGTGCATATTGATGTGGTCGACGGCTTCCGGCGGGAGACCCGCGCAGACCAGAGCTTCGCGCATGACGGCAGTCGATCCCGCGCCGCGCGGTGCGGGAGCGGTCATGTGGTGGCCGTTGTTGCCGGAAGCCCAGCCGCGCAGCCACGCGAGCGCTGTCGCGCCGCGCGCGGCGCAGAGATCGGCCCGCTCAATCACCAAGGCGGCCGCGCCTTCCGAAAAGATGGTGCCGCTACGCGCGGCATCGAAGGGCCGCACGACCTCTCTAGTCATGGTGCGCAACGAACAGAGGCCGCTCCAAGAGAAACGCGAGAGGGCATCGTAGCCGACGATCAAGACTCGCTGCGCACGGCCTGCCGCAATCAAATTCGCAGCGGTGGCAGCGGCGGAGGCACCGGAGGCGCAGGAGAGCGAAAGCGCGATACGCAACCCGCCAAGTCCGAAGGTCTCGGCCAGCCTGTCAGCAGGCGATGCGTGCGCACAGTGGATGCCAGCGGCGGGCTGCCGCCCGTTCTGACCGGGCGGGATAAGCGCGGGTTCGCCGACGTCGATGTCGCCGAAATTCGATGCCGTGATCAGGGCGGTCTCGGCAAGCGCTGCGGGATCATCAAGCAACCGTGCCTGGGCGAGCGCTTCGTGGCAGGCACCGGCCGCAAAGCTGGAGGCACGTGGTGTGCTCGCCATGCCAACAGGCGGCGTGTAGTCGCGAATCACGCCGCCTCGTGTACAGGCGATGCCGCCCAGATCGAAGAGATCCATGTCGGAGATCGCGGAGTTACCCCGCAACAGGGCTTGCCAAAGGGCGTTGACGCCGCTACCAAAGGGCGTAACCGCCCCCAAGCCAGAAATGGCGATTACAGGCTTTGAGACGCTCGGGCATGTAGTCATAATCATTTCCCTCATCAATCAATCGTGTCAATCATGTCAACCATGAGGCTTTTACTTCATGGGCGGGACGCCCATGCCACGAGGGTGTGGCACGGGCATCCTGCCCGTGTTCGCTTCATGGGCGGGACGCCCATGCCACAGCCGTTTACGTGACACGTTGTTGCGGGCGAGGACGCCCGCGCCCGACTCCCCCGACTCTCTGCTCCCGCGAACCCGCGGGCCAGGGCTTGCCACTGGCTGTTCGTAAGTTCTTCGGCGCGAGCGGTCAGTGCGATGTCGGCGGCGGCGAAGAGCGCCGTCAGCGATGCGTCGTCACGTCCCAGCGGCGCGGGCGCTTTGCGTAGCACTGAAGCAAGCTGCTTGCGGCGATACGTGAACGCATAGCGCGTGAGAGCGAAGAATGCGTCCCGCTCCTGCGGCGTCAGGTCACTACCGCGACGGTCTAGGCGCACAATCATTGAGCCGACTTCGGGACGCGGCCAGAAGCAGGAGGCCTTGACGGCGCGCACCAGACGCACGTCGTAATCAAGCTGAAGCCAGACCCCGGCCTGGCCGCGCGCGGCGGTCGAAGGCGGCGCGGCGAAGCGTTCGGCCACCTCGGCCTGCACCAGCACGGTGAAGGTGGGCGGCGCGCAACGGTGCAGTGCTACGTCCAGCAGAATGCGGGTGCCGACCGAATACGGCAGGTTCGAAACGAAAACATCAAAACCACCACCCAGCAACTCGTCCAGATCAAGTTGCAGGGCGTCCGCCTCGATCACCTCAAGCCCCTCCGGATCGCCCAGCGCCCCGGCCAACCGTGCAGCGAGCCGGGCATCCTTCTCAATCGCCGTCACGCGTGCGCCGCGTTCCAGCATCGCCTCAGTGAGCACACCTAACCCCGGCCCCACCTCCAGCACACGCTGGCCCGCCGCTACACCGGCTGTGTCGAGGATCACCTCCAGAATGTTGCGGTCGATGAGAAAGTTCTGCCCGAGGGTCCGGTTCGGATGGAACCCATTCTCAATGCACCAAGCCTTGACCTGAGAGGGCGAGGTGAGATTCAAGCGGGCCTCACTTTCCGGTCGGCAGCTCGAATATCTTGATATAGGACTCGGCGCGCAGACGGTCGGTCCACTCCTTGTAGAGCTTTTCCGCATGACGCATACGCAGATGACTCTCGACGTACGGCGCGGCCTCCTCGAAGGTCAGGGCACGCGCGTCCTGCTGCTCGTCCTTGCGCACGATGTAGCCGTAACCGTCCAGCATCAGCACTGGCGAGGTCTCGCCTGGACTCAGCTTGGCCAGCGCCTCGACGATCTCGCGCCGGAAGACATCCGCCGGGTTGACCTTGCCCCACGAACCGCCATCTGCCGCTTTGGCATCACGCGAATAGGTCTTGGCCAGCGAGGCAAAAGAGGTACCGTCCTTGAGCGCCTTCGCGATCTTGGCCGCGCGCACCTCGACACTCTCATCGCCCTCCTGTTCCGGCGGGTCGAGGATGATCATGCTGACGGCTGTCGCGGTCTCGGTCTGGTAGCGCCCCTTGTTGGCCTCGTACTCTTCGCGTATCTCCGAAGGCGTCGGCGCGACGCGCTTCTCAACCTGCTGGTAACGCATGGCCGTGATCAGCAGATCCTCTTCGATGTTCTTCTTCCACTCCTCAAAAGATATCTTGCGGTCCGCCAGCAGGTTGTGCAGTTTGGTCCGGTCGCCGTCGAAGTTGTTGGCCACGATTTCGCGGATGCGGTTGTCCACCGCCCAGGATTGCAGCTCCATCTTCGATTTTTGCGCGGCGGCCAGAATCAACTTGCGGTCGACCAGCGCGTTGAGCGTGGCGGCATACAACTCGCGCAGCCGCTTTTCGCGCAACTCCGGCGCGGTGTCGGCCCATGGACTGCGCCGCACCTCGCTCATCACCTCGCCGATAGTGATCATCTCGGAGTTGACGTAGGCGGCCACGCCGTCGATCAGCACGGCGGGGTTCTTGTTGGTCAGCAGTCCTTGGGCAGATGCAAGGCCCGCCAGGGCGATCAGCCCGGCGGAGAGAGAAAGACGCGACATCATCGTGTGGTATTCCTTTTATTTCAACAGTTTTGTAAAACGTCCGTACGCCGCGTCCCAGGCTGCCGTATTCTGCGGCTTGAAAGTGGCGATCGGGAAAGCGTTTTTGATCAGCGGCATCGCGGCCTTGAGATCTGGTATGATTCCGGCACCAATCGCCTGAACCATGAGGTTGCCGATGGCAGTCGCCTCTTTCGGTCCGGCCAAGACCGGCACGCCGACTGAATCGGCGGTGAACTGGTTGAGCAGCGGGTTGTTGCTGCCGCCGCCCACGATGTGCACGACCGTGGTTTCGGTACCGGTGACGCGGTTGATCATCTCGTTGACGTAACGGTATTTGAGCGCCAGACTCTCGTAGACGCAGCGCAACACCGTGCCGCGGTCAGCCGGTGCGGTCTGGCCGGTCTCGGCGATGAAGCTACGGATCGCCTGCTCCATGTCGGCGGGGTTGTAGAAGCGCGGATCGTCGGGATCGATAAACGCCGTGAAGGCCGGTGCGGCGGGCGTGATGGTGTCCACCTCTTTCCACTCCATGCGCTTGCCGTCCGCAATCTCCCACACGCGCAGCAACTCCTGCACGATCCACGTGCCCATGCAGTTGCGCAGAAAGCGCGTGTTGCCAATTCCGCCTTCGTTACTCAGGCCGTACGCCATCGCCTCGGGCGTGGTGATGGGCTTCTTGATCAGCTTGCCGACCAGCGACCACGTACCCGAACTGATGATCAGCGCCTTCTTGGTGTTTTTAACCGGCGCTGCGGCAAAAGCGCTGGCGGTGTCGTGCGAGCCGACCGCGATCAGGGGCACCTCGTTCAGACCGCAGGTAGCGGCCAACTTGGGCTGCAGCGTGCCGACACGCGTGCCGGGCTTGACGATCTCAGGCATCAACTTCTTGGGGATACCCAGTGCTTTCAGGATCTCCCGGCTCCACTTGCCCCTTTTGGCGTCCATCATCTGCGTGACACTCGCGAAGGTCGAATCCACCGCCGTGCATCCGCCGAGGTAGTAGTAAAAGAGCGCGGGGATCGGCAGATAGATCTTGGCGAGTTTAAGCAGCTCCGGCCGACGTGTGGCCACCCACAGAAGCTGGTTAGACTGGTTGAACGGCTGGAAATGGTTGCCGGTGATGGCGTAGACCTTCTCGGCGTCAATGCGCGCTTTGACCTCGTCGCACATGGTATCGAGCCGGTGGTCGCGGTAACAATAGACTTTGCCCAGCAGATCACCGTCTTGGGTAAGCAAGTGGCCATCCGCCCCCCAGGTGTCGATGCCGATGCCGTCCAGCGTATCGCCGTACGCGCGCCGCGCCGCTTGCAGGCCCTTGACGATATTCTGGTAAATCGCGGTGTCATCCCAATAGGTGCGCTCCGTTACTGCGCCGGTACGGTCCGGCAAGAAGAAGGACACCCCCTCGTGAGCAAAGCGATGCACCTCTTCCATGCGGAACGTGCCGTCGCCAAAGAACCCGATGAAACATTTGCCGCCCGACGCGCCCAGATCCACTGCGAACAACTTCTTCTCAGCCATAACCCCTCCGTGATAGTCCAAACGTTTACGTGATAGTACCACATCGCCTGTTGACCGCTCAACGGTCAACTTCGCGCGGCGGCCGCCACGCGGATTTGGGAGGACGGCTACGTGATTACCCCGATCGTCATCAGGGCAACTAGAGAAATCACCAATGCGATGA
The DNA here is from genome assembly GCA_022704125.1 of Verrucomicrobiota bacterium. GTDB lineage: Bacteria > Verrucomicrobiota > Kiritimatiellia > RFP12 > UBA1067 > DUPH01. Next base: position 6,723 of record JAKJHA010000047.1, read on the forward strand.
TTGCCGCCCATCTGGGGGATGAACGAAACGCCCAGATGGCCCAGACAAAGGCTAATACCGCAAAGATGATGCGAAGCCATCCAAGGTGCTCCAGAACGAGGCAGACCGCTTCGGGCGGTCTAGGGGTGGCAACTGCCATTCTAAACACGATCTGCCAATGCACAATCCCGGAGAGAACAAGCATCTCAAACGTGGCCGCAGAAAAAAGCAGGCTGGCGCAAACACAAGACCAAGACCGGCACGCAGTCGCCAAACTACAAGAGGGGCTGCCAGCACCGGTCGGTTCATCCGTTTTCGTGGTGATCATAACTTGTCCCAACTTCCTTATAGTCGGCATACTCTCCACCTTTCGATGGTCCAATGGTATTCTATCCGGTTAGGTTTGTCGAAAACTCATTTTGCGTGGGCGATAGTCGATATCGAGAGCGATCCCGATACTGATTTGGACGAAACCTGCGCCTGGAAACCAAAAACGCGACTGCATCCTTGACGCGGTGAGATTGAGAATGATACTTTTCTCCTTGCGATACTGGTTCAATTTTTTGTGTTGGCCAAACCCCTTGAGTGAGGAAATAAAATGAACGTTGTCAAGCGATTGGATGTCTTCGTTACCGTCACCTTGCTGGGAGCCTGCCTGAGTGCGTACGCCGCCAGCGGAACGTGGAGCGGCGCACAAAGCGCCAACTGGACCGACAGCGCCAACTGGAGTGCGTCGCCCTATCCGTCGGGCGGAGACACCGCCACCTTCTCGGGAGCCAGCGCGAACACAACGATCAACACGGCGGGGCTCCCCGGCATCCTAAATATCATGTTCGACACGGCGTCGGTCGCCGCGTACACGATCGGCATCGGAACTAGCCAGACCACCATCCTGCGCGATGGCGGCGAGGTCCGCGTCACCGACACGGCCGGCGCGAGCCAGACGCTCAACACCACGCTGCGCCTGGGGCCCGACTCGGCCAACGCGGCCTATTCGCTGCGTAACGACCATGCAGAGCGGACCTTGACTGTCGGCGCGATCGGCGGCATGAGCGGCGGCACCAAGATGCTCAATCTGAACGGCGTCGGCACGATCACGGTGGATGGACCGCTGCAGCGCGCTTCCAGCGTGCTCGACATCACCTACAACTCCTCCGGCGTGGTCAATCTGAACGGCAACACCAGCATCCGGCAGATTCAGATCAACGCGGCGGACGGCGTCATCAATCTCGGCGCCGGGACGACCTTGACCGTGAGTAACACAGGCGGCAGCGGTATCATGGCGGCTGGAAACTGTACGATCAATGGCCCCGGATCGATTTTCCTGAGCACCGCTGGAGGCAACAACCATCTCGACAACGGTGCGGCCAGCGGCAAGACCCTTACCATCAACGCCAAGCTGACCGGGGCGACAGGTTTTGAGTTCTGGCACAGTTCGTACTACGGGACGATCGCACTGATGAATCCGGCGAATGATTACACAATGAGCACTATCATCAACGTACCCGCCACGATCGCATTCGACACCATCGCCAACGGCTCGACCCCGTGCAGTCTGGGGGCCGGCGGCAGTGTCATTCTCAACCACGCCGGCTGCCGTTATCTCTACCTCGGCACGGGCAGCACCAGCGACCGTCTGGTGGAACTCCACAGTGGAGGCGCCATCGAGCAGGGCGGCAGCGGCCACCTGCTCTTTACGCGCGCCACCGGTGCCACAAGCGGTAGCAAGACCCTGATTCTGCGGGGCTCGACTGACGGCACTGGCGAGTTCAGCGGCGGTATCATGAATGGTTCCGGCACGGTCACGTTGATCAAACGCGGCAGCGGCACATGGACGATCTCAGGGACGAGTTCCTACAGTGGCTCGACCGCCATCGAGGAGGGCACACTCATACTCTCTGGTGCGGCCGGTGCAATCGCTTCTTCTGCATCCTACACAATCACCAACGGCGCGACGCTACGCTTGGTCAATACCGCCACCGCCAACAACGGCAACCGTCTGCGCGACGCATCGTCGATCATTTTGGACGGCGGCACGCTGAGTGTCGAGAACGACGGCAGCGCGGCGAATTTCAGCGAGACGGCTGGTGCGCTCACCGTGCGGCACAACGCCAGTACGCTGGCCTTCACGCCAGCCGCCCAGGGACAGAGTGCCACGCTGACTTTCGCATCCCTGACCCGCGCCGGTGGTGGCACGCTCAACATCACGGGTGCCGATATCGGCGCAAGCGACCGTGCACGGATTTTCATCACCGGACAGCCTGCGGGATTGATCGGATCGTGGATCACGATCAACGGCCAAGGCATGGTGGCCTATGATGCGGTCAACGGGTTGCACGTTTCATCAGGTGTGGCGACTACCTCCATCGCAGCGCGTGGGCCAAATTCGGTCATCCCTGACAATGCGGCCCTCGGTGCGGAGATCGATAGCGACGGCACGGTCGGCGCGATCACGCTAGCGGGCGCACAGGCCAACAGTATCCGTTACATCCGTCAAAACACCGCCACGCCGGCGGTGATCGCCACTCAGGAGAACGGTACCCACAAAACCCTGCGTACGGATGCTCTCTTCATCAGTGAGAACAAGGCTTCCGTTACGGTCGGTGAGGCCGCTGGCGACGGCTTCCTCGCGCCGCTCGCGTCGGGCGGGAACGTCATCCTGCAAAATGATGACGCCGCAGCCGTGCTGACGGTCAATGCGTCTATCGTAGACAACGGCGCAGCCGCAGGCCTCGCGAAAGACGGCGTCGGCAAGGCACTGCTCACGGCAGCCAACAGCTACACCGGACCGACCGCTCTGGGCGCGGGTACGCTGGCTTTCGGCGGCAGCGTGACGCAAACGATTACAGGCGTCATCTCAGGCGGCGGCACCTTGACTCATGAGGGATCGGGCAAGCTGGTTCTGACCGGCGCGAACACCTACTTTGGACCGACTGTCATCAAGAGCGGCATGGTGCTGGCGTCAAACAATGTAGCGCTCGGCTCGCCTGCAGCCGGCACGTTCATTGAGGACGGCGGCACGCTCGACGTGGGCGGTTCGATGACCGGCCAGGCCATGAACCTGAACGCCGAGGCGATCACGGTTACCGGCGCGGGTGTCGACGGTCTGGGCGCAATTGTCAACAATTCCGGTATCTCGCAATTCAACGCATTGCGCATTGTCACGCTCGCGGGCGACACGACCTTCGGCGGTGTGCAGAGCGGACGCTGGGATCTGCGCAACGTCAACGGCACCTCGACGCTCACCATGAACAACCACACCCTCACCAAAGTCGGTCAGAACATGGTGGGGTTGACCTCCGTGTCCGTCGCGCCGGGCGGCCCCGCAGCGGCGATCGACATCCGGGAGGGTAGCTTCACGATCGAGGCCAGCACTAATATGGGCGGCGATGAGAACAATGTGATGACCGTCCGTGGCGGCGCGTATTTCGACATCTATGATATGACGACGCCCACGCTTTGGCACCTAAAGTTGGAAGACAACGCCCGCTTCTATGTCCGGCTAGGCAACAACACGCGGAACTTCTGGAACGGTCCGGTCACGCTGCTGGACGGCCAGGCACGTTTGGATGCGGCGAGCGCATGCTACGCCTCGTTCAATGGAGAGGTCAGGGGACCGGGCAGCGTAGTGAAGATCGGCGCAGGCACGATCTCGCTCAACCACGCGGCCAACAGTTACGCCGGTACGACCACGATCAGCAACGGCACGCTCTACGCGAAACACACAGGCTCACTGCCGGGCTATAAAGACGGACGCGTGACGGTGACTGACGGCGGCACGCTCTCGGTGCACGCCAGTGACGGTACGCAAGGCTGGACCGCCGAAGAGATTCGCGACCTGCACGACGTGGCACCCTTCACGAGTGCCAACGCATGCCTCGCAATCGACACCAGCCTCGCGCCGCTGGCCTACACCTACGACTTCACCAACCTGATGGGATTGACCAAGCTGGGTGACCAGACCCTTTCGCTGAGAGGCAAGGCCACCTATCGTGGTCACACGCGGGTTAACGGCGGCGCTTTAGCGTTCGACGCACCGGGTGACCATGAGATCGGTACGCTATACGTCGGCAATGCCCATCTGTTCCTCACCAATCCGGTGCCGACGTTCGTCTACGTGACCAACAATTCGGCGTATGTCGGATACACGGCGAGTGACTTCGGCCGTATGACCGTCGGCGGGAACACCGCGTGGGGCGGCTATCTCTATCCCTACAATGTGCCACAGACGACGCTGGTGATCGGTAACAGCGGCCGCGGTATTCTTGAAATCCAAGACAACGCCTCGGTCACGCAACGGCTCTATGTCGGCAACAATAGCGGCAGCCATGGCGCGGTCTATCAGAACGGCGGCGTCATGCACAACTGGGGGGGAGCCGCCAGTGACGGGCGTATCGGATTCTCTGGATACGGTTACTATGAGTTGAACAGCGGCACCTTCACAAACATGGGCTACTTCCATCTCGGACGCAACGTAGATAGTGTCGGCATCTTGAGACAGACCGGCGGAGCCTTCGAGATGGGTAACGTCTACGCCGGAATTTTGGGCCTCAGCCGCAGCGGCACCGCTGTGGTGCATACGGTCGGCGGTACGTTCAACACGGCGTCATATGTGAACGTGGGTGAAGCCAGCGACAATGGCTTGCGAAACGGGTTTGCGGTGTTCACGGCGGACGGCGACGCGCAGGTCAGGATCAACGGAACCATCAACATGGCCGACCGCACAAATATGCTGGCAATCGCTAATTTCAACGGCGGCACGGTCAGTGCGTCGATAATCTCGAAGTCGTCATCGCGCACGGGATCCGCCGCCTATGTGAACTTTGACGGCGGCACCTTCCTGATGCGTCAGAATGGCAAGATCTTCAACACCGGCGCCAACGCTCCGGATGCCGTGCATGTCTACGCGGATGGCGCGGCGTTCGATACCGCCGACCGGAACGGGACGATCGATGTGCCATTGCAGGCTCCGGCCGGTAGCGGCGTGGCCAGCATCACCGTGGAACCGCGTGGCGGCTACATCGGGCCGCCGATGGTCACGATTGAGGGCGGCGGCGGTACCGGTGCGACGGCCATCGCGACGTTTGATTCGAAGAGCGGCACGGTC
>JAKJHA010000048.1 GCA_022704125.1 Verrucomicrobiota bacterium
GGTTGGCGCTACTGCCGGGCGATCCTTCGCGCGAGCAGCGGCGGACCGTCATGCTGCCCGCCAGTCTCACGGAACAAGTCGCATTCGATACGGCGTCGGTCCTCAACGTCACGCGGCAGGATAGGAGCGTGCGGCTGGAGGTTCTTGTCAAAGGCCCTGTTGAACTGGTGCAGAGATGAAAACCATGCTTTATCGGTTTTCGACCGCACCTCCATCCGGTACGTGACGTGATACCATCCCCCCGGCGTCGTGGTGCCACAGTTGTCTTGCCAAGGCGGCACGTTACCACACCGCGAAAACGTTTCGCAACCCTTGAAAGTCTCATGTCAAACTACGCACGATACGGCGTACCGCCGCCCGTGAGTGCGATGTTCGGCATCGTGCGTAGTCGCGACACAATTCTCAACCAACTTGAAACCAAATGCGCTTGTCAGGCGCGGGGGCATGGGATATGCTTCTCATACGCTGATGTTCGGTGTTTCAACGCGCAGGATGGCGCGACCAAAAATGGGGGATGACAGATGAGGATGCTCGGTGTGGTAGGTATGTGCGCGGTTCTGACGGGAGTGCATGCGTGGGCGGTGGAACTGGTCGCGAATCCCGGTTTCGAGACGGTGGACGAAAAGGGAGGACCGGCGGAGTGGGGATGGTGGACGCGTGAGCCCGGTGCCGGCCGCATGGAGTTGTCGGATGAGCGGCATGACGGCGAGCGTTCGCTCAGGATCATTCACACGGGCGAGAAGGATTGGTGCACCACCAACAGCCACCGCACGCCGGTCAAGCCCGGTGAGTCGTATGCGATCACCTGCTGGATGAAGCGCGCCGGTGACGCCCGTGGAGGCTCCGTTCAAGTGGTGGGCAACAAGGGGAGGGAACTGGTCAGTTGGTCGATCGGACGTACCGCCGAGCCGCGCCGTGCCGGATGGCAGCGTTGCAAGTCGTGGTTCACGGTGCCGGAGGGGGTCGACACGGTCTATGTGCGCGTCGTGGGCGCCGGGAAGAGTGACTTCTGGGTGGATGACGTGCAGGTCGTGCCGGAAGTGGAGCCGCCTATGCCCAGGGGGCCCAAGGTTGACGGTTGGGCCAAGACGCGTCCGGTCGAGCCCATGGGCCGCGGTGCGCTGGCGGTCGAGACGGCGGAGGGCGTTTACGTAAATTGGCGCTTGCTGCGTGAGGATGATCCCAAGATCGCGTTCAATGTGTTCCGCCAGAAAGACGGTGCCCGTGTCAAACTCAATGCGACGCCGATTACGCAGACTACGGATTTTCTGGATACGAACGGGTTCGATGCCGCAGTGAGTTACGTGGTCGAGCCTGCGGACGGCTTCAAAGGCGCGTCGCAGACGGTCTCGCTGATCGCGCTGCAAGGACGTCAGACGCCGTACGTGCGTATCCCGCTGGCTGCGACGAACGTGACCGCGCAGAAAATCGGCGTGGGCGATCTTGACGGTGACGGCCAGTTTGATTATGTGATCAAGCAGCCGGGCGGTAATGTTGATCCGTGGCATAAGTACTGGTACAAGTCGCCGGAGACCTTCAAGCTTGAGGCGCGGCGGCACGACGGCACGTTGTTGTGGATCAAGGACCTTGGCTGGAACATCGAGCGCGGCATGTGGTACTCGCCCATGATCGTGTGCGACGTGAATGGCGACGGCCGCGCTGAGGTAATCACCAAGATCGGTCCGGACGAGGACATGCGCGACGCCGAAGGCATGGTCGAGCGGGGGGAGGAGTGGATGGCGGTGTTTGACGGGCTCACCGGGCGCGAACTCGCGCGTGTGCCGTGGCCGCCGCGCGACCTTTTCCCGAGTTACAACTACGCCTCGCGCAACCAGATCGCCGTGGCCTATCTGGATGGACGGACGCCCTGCCTGCTTGCGCTACGTGGCACCTACAACCTGATGCTGGCCGATGCCTGGCAGTTCAAAGATGGGCAGTTGCAGCGGCTCTGGTCCTATACGAACGAAGAACTGCCCGGCCGTTATCAGGGACAGGGCGCGCACAATTGCCTTTGCGCCGACGTGGACGGCGACGGCCGTGATGAGGTGATTTTGGGCTCGGTGACGCTGGATGACGATGGTGCGCCGCTCTGGACTACCGGCAAGGGACATCCTGACGCGCACTATTACGGCGATATCGATCCCGTGCGTCCCGGTATGGAGATGGCGTACATCATAGAAACGCGGCAGGTCAAAGAGGGGGGCATCCATCTCTTGGACCCGACGAATGGCACGATCCTCTGGCAGTTGCAGGAGCCCACGCGGCATGTGCACGGTTTCGGTATCTGCAGCGATATAGACCCGACCCAGCCGGGGCTGGAGATTTATGGTGCGGATGCCGACGGACATACGCTGACGGAAAAGCGTTGGCTGTTTTCTGCGGATGGCCGTCTGCTGAAATCGGGCAAGGAGCTGAACTTCGGCTTCGGCGTGTCGAGTGCGTGGTGGGATGCCGACTTACAGCGCGAGCTGATACGTGGGCGCATGGTCGATTATGAAGGCGGCGCAGTGAGCGAGCGCATCGAGGGCAACGTGATACTGGTGGCCGATGTGTTGGGCGACTGGCGCGAAGAGGTGTTGACGAGCGTCGGCGGCGAGTTGCGCATCTATACCACGCCGATTCCGGCGATGGATCGGCGCGTGTGCCTGATGCAGGACTCCGCTTACCGCATGCGCACGATGATGAACGCCATGGGGTATGCGCAGATACCGCTGCTCTCTTATGTGCCGGAGGCGCTCGCGCCCAATCTGAACGTGTCGGTGAATGTGCAGAAGGACCGGGGTGATTGCCGTGTGGTTGTGGTCGCGCCGTTGGCGTACGGCTTGAAGGGCAGCGTGACGCTCTCCGCGCCGACGGGTGTCAAGCTTGAGACGGTCGAGATGCCGGTTGAACTCGCTCCCGGCTGTCGCAAGGTTTGGGAAATCCCGTATGAAGGCCGTCCTAATCGGCGGGGCGAACTGATTCGTGTGGAGTTGAAGATCGAGCAGGGCGCGACACTCAAAGGCGCGGTTCCGTTGGGATTGTGAAATACTGATGCTTTCCGAGCGTACAGACCATGAAACATTGACGCGGCTGTTGTGGCTGTTCGTGTTGTTGTGCGTGGTCAGTTTGCTGGCCGGGACCAGCCGCATGTGTCCGCCCGCATGGCAGCTTCGGCCGTTCGGCGATGTCCTGCGAATCCGCGAGGCTCTCTCCATGTTTGTCTTTGCGCCTGTGATCGGGGTTCTGTTCTGGCTGCTGGTGCGGACGGTGGCACAAGGACGTCCGAGCCGTACAGTCGAGATACTGATGGTTCTGACGATCTACTTCATCGCCTGCGGCATGGGCATGCACGATCCAACCAATCGCATGGAGTCTTTTTATCGTAGTAGTCAGGCGAAGTTGCCCGAGCTTTTCGCATCGCTCCGGTATTTGGACGACGAACTAGGTCACTGGGTCTTCTGGGGCGGCTTTGTGCTGGGCTCCTGGGTGCTTGGCTTGCAGCAACTGTTGACGCCGCTGCGTGAACGGATGAGTTGGCAGTGGCGTTGCGGATTCGCGGCGGTGGCTGTTGCCTTGCTTTGGGTGATGCTTACAAACCTGTGGGACGAGTATCCGAAGACCCGCGCGGATCTCTGCGTGATCGCGGCGGCGGTCGGTGTGCCGTTGGTGTTTCATCTGGTCGTACGGCGTGGTGTCGGGCTATTGCGGCTGCCGGTTTTGTGCGTGATCTATCCGGCGTATCTGGGCGCGATTGCGGGTACGTTGATCCGCTGGACCGTGCAGGGAAAGGCGATTTTTTAATACAGAGAGGCGCTTGCAAAACCTCTCGTGGCATGGGCGTCCCGCCCATGAAACACGGGCAAGATGCCCGTGCCACACCTGTAGGCAAGGGGGTTTGCAAGACCCTCCAGAGAAAAGAAGAGGAGTGGGCAGAAGAATGGCGATAAAAAGTATGACGGGGTTCGGTCGCGGCGAGGCGAGTGAGGGGGCTGTGAAGGTGGTGGTCGAGGTGAGCGCGGTCAACCGCAAGCAGTTCGACTGTTCGGTTTCATTGCCGCGTGAACTGACAAGCCTCGACGCCAAGATTCAGGCGCTGGTGCGTACGCATGTGACGCGGGGGTACGTGAAGGGATCGGTGACGGTGTCAGCGGCCGAGCAGGCCGGTGCTGCTGATACGCTGGACCTCGCGCACCTTACGGCGCAGATCGACGCGGTACGCGTTGCGGCGCAGGCACTGGGGCTCACCGATGACCTGACAGCCTCCGCGTTGCTGCGCCTGCCGGACCTGCTGCGCCCGCGCGTGTTGCCGGACGATCCGCTTGAGGTCTGGCCGCTGGTGGAGCGGGCGGTGCAGGCCGCTCTGGAGAATCTGGAGGCGATGCGGCTGCGCGAAGGCGGCGTGTTGGAGCGGGATCTGCGGGAGCGTTTCACTGCGCTCGAAGCGTTGAGCCGTGAGATCGCGGAGTTGGCACCGGCGGTGCCGACTGCCTACAAAGCGATGCTGGAGCGGCGACTGGCCGAGTTGCTCGGCGACGGTCAATTGGTAGACCCCGTCTTGATCGCGCGCGAGGTGGCGGTTTTCGCCGATCGCTGCGACGTGAGCGAAGAGCTGACGCGACTCGCCAGCCACTTCGGGCAGGTCACCAAGGTCTTTGACACTGGCGGACCGTGCGGGCGTACGCTGGACTTCATCTGCCAAGAGATGTTCCGCGAGATCAACACAACCGGATCAAAGGCCAACGACGTGGAGATTTCGCGTCTCGTTATCGCATTCAAAGCCGGGCTCGAAACCGTGCGCGAACAAGTACAAAACATCGAGTAGGGGAGAGTCCATTAGTTTGGCATTGCTCGGGTTTTTCTATCCACAGATTAGCACAGATTACGCAGATTTTTTTAGGGATGGCACTGCTCGGGTTTTAACCGCGAATGATGCGAATTGTCGCGAATAGGCATGGCCACATAAATAGCCGCAAAGAACGCAGAGAACGCAAAGGAAGCCTTCAATTTTCATGAAGTTTCATGTGTTTCATGGTTCGGGTTTGTTTACCGCAGAGACGCGGAGACGCAGAGGTGTGGCACGGGCATCTTGCCCATGTTTCATGGGCGGGACGCCCATGCCACGAGGGGGCTTCTTACCTATTACCTTTTACCTATCAAATCGGCGAAGCTGAAAGGGCGGCGAGCGGCGAACGGTTGTGCAGGTGGGTGATGGCCAGAGCGAGGGCGTCTGCGGCGTCGTTCTGCGGCACTTCGGGGAGGTTGAGCAGCGTTTTGACCATCTTCTGGACCTGCTCTTTTTGTGCGCCGCCGGTGCCGACAACCGCCAGCTTGACGCGGCGCGGCTCGTATTCGTAAACCGGGATGCCCATGCGGGCACACTGCGCAATGATCGCGCCGCGCGCATGGGAAAGGATCAACATCGTTTTTACGTTCTTCGCGTAAAAGACGCCTTCAATGGCGACCGCGTGCGGCTCATGCGCCTGAATCAGTTTCTCGATGCTTTCCTGCAAGTGCAGCAGGCAGGCTGACAAAGGTCGGCCCGCCGGATTTTTTACGGTGCCGAAATAGACCGGCATCAGACGCGACCCCACCGCATCCAGAATACCCACGCCGGTTGAACGCAGCGAGGTGTCAATGCCGAGGACTCGGATAGGAGAGGACGGGGGGCGGGATGATATCATGGTTTCAGCCTGTAGGGTAATGCCCAACGCCATGCACACGTGCACGGACGTGGGACACGGAACAGCCCGTAATATCGCAGGTCTGGGTAAGTGGGGCAAGAGCAAAAAACCGAATTTGGACACGCCCCCGCGCTTTTGCTACTGTAAAGCGGTTTTCGACCTGACTCAGGAGAGATGATGTCTGATTTCAGTGAACAAGAGGCGGCGGCGCTGGTGGCGCTCCAGCGCGGCGTCGCGCTGACAGAGCGGCCGTTTGCAGAGATGGGCGCGATGTGCGGGCTTTCTGAAGAGGCGGTGCTGGCGTTGGTGCGGCGGTTGTTGGCATCGGGTGAGGCGCGCCGTTTCGGGGCGGTTTTTGATACGCGCCGTTTAGGTTACCGCAGTGCGTTGTGTGCCATGACGGTGCCGCGTGTCCGGCTGGCGGGGGTGGCGGAAAAGGTGTCGGCGGTACGCGGCGTGACTCACGCCTACGAGCGTGGCTGGCCGAAGGAGTTGCCGCGCGATCTGCCGGGCGGCCCGGGCGATCGGAGTTGGCCGAATCTGTGGTTTACGTTGGCCGCGCCGGGTGCGGATTTTGCTGATGAATTGCAGCGGTTGCGTACCGCATGCCAACCGTACGGCATCCATGAACTGCCGGCCACGCGGCGATTTAAGATCGATGTGGTCTTTGATCTCCGTACGCGCGACCGCGATGAGCGGGTGGAGTCGCGTTTGCCGCCGGTACGCGAGTCCACCTATACTGTCGCGCTGAGCGAAACAGATCGCGCGATTGTGCGCACGCTAGCGGGAGATGTGCCGGTCTGCGCGCGTATATACAAGGGTGTCGCGGAACAACTCGGCATGACGGAGGGAGACCTTCTCGAACGGCTTCGTGATTGGCAGGCGTCCGGCGTGCTGCGTCGTTTCGGGCTACTGTTGCGCCACCGCAAAATCGGCTTCAAGGCGAACGGCATGTGCTGCTGGGACATGCCGGAGGAAGAGGTGGCGGCGGCAGGACGCCGGGTCGCGGCGTTTCCGGAGGTCACCCACTGCTACGAGAGACCGCGCGTGGATATCTTTCCCTTCCGGCTCTACGCCATGATCCATACGTCGGATTGGCTTAAGACGCAGCAGCTCTATGAGCGCTTGACGCGTGAGGCGGGGCTGGCGGATGGACAGGTGCTGCTCTCTGTCAAGGAGTTCAAGAAGACCAGTATGAGTTTCTTTTGAGGGATCGACTTCTTTGAGGGACGCTATGAAAATCGTGTGCGATAAAAACATGCCCTATGCGGCCGAGGCGTTCGGCACGCTGGGCGAGGTGGCGATCAAGGACGGTCGCCAGATCACAGCCGATGACGTGCGTGACGCTGAGTTGCTGATCACGCGTTCGACCACGCGGATCAACGCCGGTCTGCTCGACGGCAGTGCGGTGCGTTTCTACGGGTCGGGTGTGATCGGAACCGACCACATCGATATTCCCTACTTGGCGTCGCGCGGGATCGTCTGGACCGGTGCGCCGGGTTGCAATGCGGAGAGTGTCGCGACTTACGTTACAGCGGCGTTGCTCTGGCTGGGCGGACGGACCGGATTGACGCTCGCGGGCCGTACGCTGGGGGTGATCGGCGTGGGGAATGTCGGCCGCCGGGTCTGCGTGCATGCGCGGGCGCTCGGGATGCGTGTGTTGGCCAACGACCCGCCGCGTCAGCGTGATCCGGCTGACACCGAGGCCGCTGCATTCGTTTCGCTTGAACGCGTGTTGGAGGAGTCGGATGTCATCACCTGTCATGTGCCGCTCACGCGCGACGGACAAGATGCTACCTTCCATCTTTTAGACGCGGCACGACTTGCGCGCTTGCGTCCGGGCGCGGTGCTCATCAATGCGGCGCGTGGTCCGGTGGTCGCGACCGATGCGCTGCTGGCGGCTTTGGATAGCGGTCATGTGTCGCATGCGGTGATTGACTGCTGGGAGGGCGAGCCAGCCTACCGTCCAGAACTGCTGACGCGTACCGCGTTGTCGACCCCGCACATTGCGGGGCATGCATACGAGGGCAAGGTGAACGGCACAGCGATTGTCTATCGGCGCGCCTGCGATTTTCTTGGCGTGCAGGCTGCCTATCCGTTCACGTTGCCGGAGCCGCCGTTGCCGCTGTGGCGTGGCGATGCGGCGGAGCGCACCGATGAGGATGTGCTTCGTGAACTGGTGCTGGCGGTATACGACATCGAGGCTGATTCGCGGCGTCTCGCGGATTCGTGCGTGGCGGACGATGCCGCGCGGGCTGCGGCGTTTGATGCGCAACGCAGCCGTTACCCGATGCGTCGCGAGTTTGCTTCCACACGGGTGCAGGTGGCGCACGCCTCGGATGCGTTGCTGGCGAAGATCGCCGGACTGGGTTTTCGTGTGGAGGCTCTTGAAAAACCCCTCGTGGCATGGGCGTCCCGCCCATGAAACACGGGCAAGATGCCCGTGCCACACCGCCCTGTGGCATGGGCGTCCCGCCCATGAAGCACGGGCAAGATGCCCGTGCCACACCTGCAAACAAAGAGTTTGGCGAGAACCTCGTGTGGATTGACGGAGAACAGCGCGTATGACGGATAGTCTACTGATCGCTCTATGCATGCTTCTCATGCTGCTCGGCTTGGCGGGCTGCCTGCTGCCGGTGCTGCCCGGACCGCCGCTGGCGTATGCCGGGCTGTTGGTGTTGCATCTGACGACGCGGGTCGAATTGAGTGTGAGCGCGTTGGTATTCGGGTTGGTGCTGGTGATCGCGGTTCAAGTGGCGGATACAGTGGTACCGGTGGCCGGCACGCGGCACTGGGGTGGAACGCGCTGGGGTATCTGGGGTTGCGTGTTGGGGTCGGCGATCGGACTTGTTTTTTTCCCGCCGTTCGGGTTTGTCGTCGGTTCGTTTCTGGGTGCGGTGTGTGGTGAACGGTTGGGCGGACGCGGTGGGCGTTCCGCCCTGAAGGCCGGGTTCGGCGCGTTTCTAGGCTTCCTGGCTGGCACCGTGCTCAAGTTGGCGGTGTGCGGCCTCTTCGTTTTCTGGGCAGTGCGTGCGCTGGTACGGGGCTAAAAGCTTTTGGCGACCGAGAGGGCGATCAGATGGCAGAAGCCGTCGTCGAAATCGACGCTCACGCTCTTGGTACCGTTGCTGACGTTGCGTGAGCAGCTCTTCATCATGATGAGACCGTAGCTGCCGTTGAAGGTCCAAGTATTGACCGTGTAGCCGACGCCGGTGCTGAAGATGTGGCGGTCACCGGGGGGAAGCATGGTGTCGGTATGGCTCTTGTTGATGGGATCCATATCGTAGACGTAGCCGCCCTGTACCGACCAGCGTTCGGTAAGCAGGTATTCGGTGCCGAGACCGAGGCGCCAGACGTCTTTCCAATTCTTCGGTTCAGAGGAGCGCGGCAGCTTGGCGCGGTTGCTGAGCGTAGGGCCGAAGGTCATCGTCAAGTCGTCGTAGGTGCTCCATTCGGTGTAGATCGCGGCGAGGCCGATGTTGAGGCGTTCGATCGGGCGATAGTTCAGACCGGCGGTCCAGGAAGGCGGCAGTTCGATCTCGCCGCGCGCCGAGGCGCTGCCGTACGGCAGGGGGTTGGGGATCGCGACCGGCGCGGTCGTGTGTGCCGAACTGTTGACATCGACGTCGCCCTTCACGGTGTGGCGTACGCGTGAGCGGTAGGCGAAACCGGCGTCCAGGTTATCCAGAATTTTGTAGGACACGCCGAGATTGTATCCGTATCCCCAAGAGTCGCCCTTGACGCGCGTGCGCATGCTGCCGATCACCGGCAACGGTGGGTAAGGAGGCGGCAATGTGCCGATCGTCTCGTTGTCGTACGGGGTCTTGCGATGTTCGAAGTCGAGATACATCGCACGAAAGCCAGCAGCGACCGAAAGGCGGTCGTTGACCTTGTAGGCAAGATTAGGATTGAGCGTTATTGTTTCCAGTGTGGTCTCGGTGCTGCTCCACTTCAGGTTCCAGTCTTTGTCGTATTTCGTGCCCAAGCCGTATTCTGTGTAGAGGCCAAAGCCGATGAACCAGTCGTCTGTGAGTTGCTGGGTGACATATGCGTGGGGCGGCGCAAACCAACCGGAGTCGAGGTTGTTCTTCTCGCCGTTGGCGGTGACGTCCAGCATCGGGTGGATGGCAGTCACACCTAACAGCGTGTGCGTGCCGCCGAGGTCGGTCATGTTCGCCGGGTTGTAGTAGTTGGCGGAAGCGTCGCCGGTGTCACCGACCAGCGCGCCGCCCATGGCGTTACCGCGCGCGCTGGCTTCGTATAGCCCGAAACCTGCGGCGAGGGTGGATGTTGAGTATGCGAACGTGGCCAGCACAATGAGCGCAGAGACGCAGCGTGGCGACATAATAAGCCTCTTTTTTGTTGTTCGGCAGGTTTCAATTGAAATCGCTTCCAAGCGATAACACAGTGACACTTTATGTTTTTTTGTCATTCTAAGCAAGCGCAATTCTTGACTTCAAAGAGTGGGGTAGGGTATGATCCCCAACTATCCATGCTTGGTCGGTATGGGAGGCGGTCTGCCGCCAATACGCTTGGGTTTTTATCGAAAGAAGGAGGGTGTTATGTCGCTTGAGTTGAAAAAGGATTGCAAGTACGCGCTGTTGGTTCCCACGAGCATGGGTATCCGCATCACGCCGTTCAACGGGCAGCCGGTGCATTGCGGCGGGAATTTCATGATGCAGGTGACCAGCGCCGAAACCAACGTCGCCAGCGTGGCGTCCTATCTGGGCATGCCGGTCAAGGTGCTGACCACCTTTGTGAAGGGCAGCCCGATCGCCCAACTCATCAAGGACGATCTGCGCAGCCGCCACATGGATTACGAAGGCGTTGAAGTCGATCAGGGCGGCCCGTGGGGCTATCGCCATCAGATCAACATTGCCGACAGCGGAATGGGCGCGCGCGGCCCGCGTGTCTGGAACGACCGCGCCGGCGAGGTGGGGCGCACCCTTAACGTCAAGGATTTCGATCTGGATCGCATCTTCGGTCAGGAGGGCGTGCAGATCGTACACCTGTCCGGCCTGATCGGCGCGCTCTCGCCCGAGACCGGCACCTTCTGCCTTGAACTGGCGCGCGCCGCCAAAAAGTACGGCACCAAGATTTCGTTTGATCTCAACCATCGCGCATCGTTCTGGAAAGGGCGCGAAAAGGAACTCAGGGATATCTTTACTGAGATCGCCAGTGTTACAGACATCCTTGTGGGCAACGAGGAGGATTTCCAACTTTGCCTCGGCGTGAAGGGGCCTGAAGCGGGCGGCAAGGACATCAAGGCCAAGATCGACGGCTTTAAGGGTATGATCGAGGCGGTCAAGAAGACCTTCCCCAACGCGCAGGTCTACGGTACGACGCTGCGTGAGGTCGATCACGCCAACGCCCATCATTGGGGTGCGCTGATGTCGGTCGGCTCGGCGTGGCATGTGGTGGAACCGCGTCCGATTGCGGTCCTGGATCGTATCGGCGGCGGCGACGGATTTGTCGGCGGCATGCTCTACGCCATTCTCAAGGGGTGGCCGTCTGAGAAGTGGATCCAGTTCGCCTGGGCGACCGGTGCGCTGGCCACGACGATGCTGGTGGACTACGCGCTGCCGGCGGACGAGGATCAGGTCTGGAGCGTCTGGAAGGGCAATGCCCGCGTCCAGCGCTGAGCGATCTGACGCATAACCGGTGATGTCGTGAATGCTTTAACCCAAGGTCGTGTGCGGCTGCACCAGATGCTGATCCGCCAAGGCGATCCCGACGCCAACACCGAAGCGATACTGGCCTTGATGGCGCGGGCGCGGGCGGACGGTATGCGTGTAGCCGTCTTCCCAGAATGGGCGTTGAGCGGCTTTCTGGCTGGTCCGGAATGGCTCGACGGTTCTCGTCTGCGGGCGTGCGAGCGAGGCATCGAGCGTATCGTCGC
>JAKJHA010000305.1 GCA_022704125.1 Verrucomicrobiota bacterium
GTGTGCGGCGTCGGCCGTACAGCGTGGTGCTTTTCGACGAAGTTGAAAAAGCCCACCCAGACGTGATGAACATGTTGCTGCAACTTCTGGAGGAGGGACGCCTCACAGATAGCCTCGGACGGCAGGTTGACTTCCGCAACACGGTGGTGATCCTGACATCCAACCTCGGCTTCGATACAGCCAAGCAGGGCCAGGGCTTGGGCTTCGCGCAGGAATCGGCGCAAGAAGACTACGACCGCTTGCGCGACCGCATGATCAATGCGGCCAAACAGATCTTCAAGCCAGAACTGATGAACCGGTTTGACGACATCATCGTTTTCCGCAAGCTGGACAGGGAGGATGTCGTCAAGATCCTCGACATCGAACTGACCAAGTTGCGGGCACGGCTTGCCGCTAAATCGATTACGCTAGAGCCCGACGAGGCGGCCACCGCGTTTCTGGTCAAAAAAGGTTTTGATCCTGCCTTGGGCGCTCGGCCGCTACGGCGTACCGTCGAGCGCTACTTGGAGGATCGTCTGGCCGAAGAACTGCTGCGCGGCGTGTTGACCGCAGGTGTGATCGAGGTCGGAGCGGCCGCAGATGGCGAGGGCCTGACCTTCCGCATGCGAGACGAGTTGCCGTTGCGCACATCGGACACGCAGGCGGCGACGCCGGAGGGTGACACACCAAAAAAGAAACGTGGCACGGCCACGAAGAAATCTGGCACAACTTCGAAAAAACCACGAAAACCCACGAAAAAAACCAGCGCGGCCACGAAAAAGCGTGCGCCTCGCGCAAAAAAGGACCGCGATTGAAAAATCCCGCTTGCCATGCGGGACACCGTATTGCTATCTTATCGCGTTTCACGGAGGAGAAAATGGTCAAAATCAGACTTCGCAGAACAGGCTGCAACAACAACGCCGCGTTTCGCGTTGTAGCGGCGGACGAGCGTTCGCCTCGCGACGGCAAGTTTCTTGAGATTCTGGGCTGGTACGAGCCCAAGCGTGAAGGTGAGAACTTCAAGGTGGATCTGGCGCGCGTCGAGCACTGGCTGTCTAAGGGCGCCCGGATGAGCGAGACCGTGGCGAGCATGGTTCGCAAGGCCCAAAAAGCTGCGGCTGACACAACAGCAGTGTAAGGCCGTGCGGCGGCCGATATGGGCGACCCCCTGCAGATTGATGTGCTGACCGTGTTTCCGGGCATGCTCCGCGGATTTCTCGAAGAGAGCATGTTGCGGCGGGCAGCGCGACAGGGGGCGGTTGTTTTCAGGACGGTGGATCTGCGCGACTTCGCGCACGACGCGCGACGCACGGTGGACGACCGTCCGTATGGTGGCGGCCCCGGTATGATCATGAAGCCGGAGCCGTGGTTCGAGGCGATCGAAACGGTGCGTACCCCGGAGGCGCGGGTGATCCTGATGACCCCGTCCGGTGTGACGTTCCGGCAGGCGGAGGCGCAGCGGCTGGCGAAGGCCAGCCACCTGATCTTTGTCTGCGGCCACTACGAGGGCATTGACGACCGTGTGCGCGCGGCGCTGGTGACGGATGAGTTGTCGATTGGCGACTATGTGCTCACCAACGGAGTCTTGCCCGCAGCGGTGGTGATCGATGCGGTCGTGCGGCTGTTGCCCGGCGTGCTGGGCGGCGGCGAGGAGGCGACCCGGGACGAGTCCTTTAGCGAGGACCGGCTGGAGTTTCCGCAGTACACGCGTCCGCCGGTGTATCGCGGAATGGCGGTGCCGACGGTTTTACAGAACGGCAACCATGCCGAAGTAGATGCCTGGCGCGCGCGTCAGGCGTTGGATAGGACGGCGAAACGGCGGCCGGATTTGTTAGAACGTGAGTTCACAAGAGTGCGTGATGCACAGGTTGGAGAAGAGAGATGATTGCGAAAGCGATTGACAAGATCAATGCCGAGCAGGTTGCCAAGGCAAATGACGGCAAGAGTGCCCCGGAGATAAAGGTGGGCGACAGCGTTAAAGTTTTTGTGCGAATCAAGGAAGGCGGCAAGGAACGCTTGCAGGCGTTCGCCGGCACCGTGATCGCTCGCGATAACGGCTCCGGAAACACCGCGACCTTCACGGTCCGCCGCATCTCGTTTGGCGTGGGCGTCGAGAAGGTTTTCCCGCTGAACTCGCCATACATCGACCGCGTCGAGGTGGAGCGCTCCTCCCGCGTGCGCCGTGCCAAGCTCTACTTCCTGCGTAACCGTACGGGCAAGAAGGCCCGCCTGCGCGAGGCGTGAGAAGTTAGTTCGTTAGTTAATTTGTGCATTAGTTCGGGATCGATTGTTGCGACCACGCAGTGGTTCGCAACAACGAATGTAAAAGCCCTGCTCTGTCGGTGTGCTTGAACGTTGAACGTTGAGCATTGAGAGTTTTTCAATTCTGCGTTCAGCGTTCGGCTCTTTCTAGGGGGCGTCAGTTGCGCGTCATCGTCTGCCAAAAACAGCGCCGCTTTGCTGTCGACACATCTGC
>JAKJHA010000049.1 GCA_022704125.1 Verrucomicrobiota bacterium
CCCCAAGAATGATGTCCTCTGGTGGTGCCAGAGCGGTTCCTCCTACGGCACGATGGATCGCGACGGAAACAACCTCGTCACCTATTCGGGTGGTCCGATAGGCAACAACTGTTTTGCTGCGGCGGTTCTCGACGGGCTCCCGCATTTCGCCGGTTATGGGGAAAAAGTTTATCGCCGCGAAACAGACGGTACGTTCACGACGGTCGTGAATACCACTGCGAACTACTCCGATCTTACGATGCTCCCGGCCTACGACATGACGGCGCACTGGACGTTCAACGAGTCCGCGAACGCCCCCGCCTTCACGAATGCGATTAGCCCCGTACTATATCCGATCTATCCGAGCGGTCTCCTGCAAAGTGGCGCAACAGGTGTCGCGGGCGGATGCGCTTACTTTGGCGGCACGGCCGCGCGCGGTATGATTGAGGGTTCGCGTACGCTCATCCCCGCCACCGGCGACTTCACCCTCGCGTTCTGGGCGGGTGTTCCCGCAACTACGCAGCCGCAGGAACAGTACATCTTCTCCAACCACGGTATCATCAATGGGCGTCTCAACATCATGGCCAACCTTGATGGTACCACGAATACGCTCTGCTTTTTCTTCGGACCGCAGGGCACCGAGACTTACAAGATATTCTCCACTAACACGTTTGCGGACGGTGCATGGCACCATGTCGCACTGACGCGTGCGAACGGTGAGTTCTCGCTGTGGATGGATGGCGCACTCGAGGGGAGTGTGGCGTGTCATGCAACGAATCGAATCGGGCAGTTCCTCGACTGGTGTCTCGGTTGTTCGTCCAGCGAAGTGCGGGGGCAGACGGCGCCGGGCGCGTTCGTGGACGACTTGCGCATCTACGATGGCGCGATGTCGGCGAATCAAATCGCGGAACTCGCCGCATCCGTGACGCCCGGCGCGGCTCCGACGTGCCCGGCGGCACCCTCCGGCGCGACGGCGCTGCCGTCTGCGCTCGGGACGGAAGTGGCGCATGCCTACGCTTGCGACGCACCAATCGGCGCGCCCTCGCTCCTCGCGATACCAGACGGCTCCTGCTATCTCGCGGCGAGTCGCGGAAACCGCCCGTTTGCGCATGATCAGAAGACGACTGTCTACAAGTCGACGGACGGCGGTGTTACATGGACGTCTCTCGCCGAAGTCGCACTTGGTAACGGGGCGCTCTTCGCGCTGGACGGAGCGATTGGCCTCATGGGGAACGCCCCAGGCAGCCTAACCGATGTGCAGATTTTCCTCTCGTTCAACGGAGGGACGACATGGGCTGAATACATGCGTACGGGCACATCCCGATTCTTACCGAACCCCTCGACGACACCGCCAGCGTTTGCTAAGGGACGCCTCTGGCAAGGCTTGACACATATCGACAACACCTCGCATCGACCGTATCCCGGAGCCATCAGTTTCGCCGTGAACGGCACGACATTCTCAGATATGAAGTTCGTGAACATCGGCTATACGGATCACGGAGTGTTTCTGAACAATCCCGCTTATGACCTAATCTGCGGCTACCTGCCGGGACCTGTTGCATCTGTGGGTGACGCTGTGCGTGCAATCTATCCGATCGATGACCGTCATCCGGCGTCTGTGGATGCTGTGCTTGGTGTGGAACGTTATGCGTGTACGGACATTACAAGCACTGATTTTCGTATGTACCCGTTCTTCGGTGTTCCGGGAGCATCCAAGCGCTTCTCAGTGGCGTATGACGCCGTAAGCGGTCTCTATTGGGCTGCGACAGTGGCCGTGACGAACTGCGCAGACCTCGCCACGATGAACGGCAACGACATTCGCAACGTCCTCGCACTCTACGCCTCTCCTGACTTGATGGCGTGGCGGCCGTGTGGCATCGTGACGGTGACGGATGCGGCTACATTCGACGCACCGGCAATCGCCGTCGTCGGCGACGACCTCGTGCTCGCCTATACCGTGGCGACGGACGATGGCGCGGGCGGCCCGCGTTCACCTGTGCACGGCAACTACCTCGCGACACGTCGCGTGACGTCTTTCCGCACGGCGTACGAGCCGTTCACGCCTGGGGGACAACATCTTTTGCTTGGCGAATTCAGCCGCCATTCGGTGCTGTCTTACTATCCTGGCCCAGACGGCCAATGGTATTCGGGTGGTCTCTTCGCGACGAATGCCGGGGCTGTAGTGGGTATCGCTGCTGGATTCGGGCGCGTGTACGTATCGCGGGAGGTTCCCGCTCCCGGGAAGATTGATGTCTATACCTACGACGGCACGTTCATAAGCACGATCACGGCACCGGAAGGGGTCGGCACGGACAACATCAAACTTGCGAAGAGCGGCGCGTACCTGCTCGTAGCCGATCCATTCAAGTCGAATGCCGTCTACCGCTATTCGCTCGTGACGGGGACGTGGACGAAACTCTGCGATACGACATCGGGACTGCCGAACCAAGTGCGCGGCATCGCAATTGATCCGCGTGACAACTCGTTCTACGCAATGGGCCGCAATGGGAAATCATCCATTCGCCGCTTCAACATGTCAGGTGCTCTGCTTGAAACGATTGTCGCGGAACTCGCAAACTCTTCACATCTCGCGTTGGAACTTGATGCGGAGAACAACATGCTCTACTACGCGGAAATACGCGGAAAAACCTATAAGATCGACCTCACGGACGGAACAAGAACCCCCGTTCTCATCGAGTCGCTCGATGTCAACATCCCTCTGGCCGCGACGGCCGATCTCCTCTCCTTCGACGGAACGCTCTATGCAGTCGGCGGTGCGGCGGCCGGACATAAGGTGCGTTTGGATGGTGGAAAAACCACATGGGGTGTCTTCCCCAAGTCGCACTTCCCCTTGCGCATGGCAATCCTTGACCGCGACTCCGGTGGAGGCGGCACAATGATCATCATCCGATAAATTCAAGTGGAGAGCGCAAGGCGATCCCCCCGCCACGACACCGGGGACGTGCGCACGAAAGGAGTCACCTCTTATGAAGAGCATCATGTTTTTTTGGACATTCGCGGCGGTATGCGTCGCGGCGGCGGACTGCGACATTCTCGTCTCGCGCGAGGGGGCTTGCGTGGAGCATTGGCGGGCACCCGGGGCAGGCGGCGCGTGGCAGAAGGTCGGTGTGTTCCTAGATGGACGGAAAGCGGGCATTCACCCCACGGGCATCACGGCGTCGGCGGACGGCCTCGTGTATGTGGGCGACGGAGCGGAGGGTGGCAGCGTGAAGGTGTACGGAACGGACGGCGCGTTCCGCGGTGTGGTCGCGACCACGGGATTCCGCCCCGACCAGTTGTGCATATCCCCGGACGGAAAGTGGCTCTACGTTTCCACGCTTGAGGGTGAAAAGCGCGGCGTGTGGCGTTATGCGTGCGCGACGGGGAGGGGTGGCCAGGCACCGTTCTGCGCGGAAGGACTCCAACCGCGTCATCTTGCGTTCGGCGCGGACGGATTCCTCTATGCGGGGTGTCGCAGCGCGAACCTCGTGGTTGTTTACGATGTCTCCGGCGAGAAGGCTGTTGAGAAGGGACGTATCGGCGTAGGCGCTTTTATGGGGGGCTTTGCGCTCACGGGCATGCACGGCGCGGAACTTGTAGTGCCGGGGATGAAAACGGAGATCGTGGATCTCGTGCGAGGTGCCACATCGTTTCCGCGCGGTGTGGAGCCGTTCACAAACGTGATTGGCGTCTGTACGGTGGCAGGGAAGGTTTTCGCCGGAGACTGGCCGGCGGGTGTCGTGCGTACCGTGGAAGCGGATTCGAAACCCGTCGCCACCGGCGTACGTGCCGTGTGCGCGCTTCTCAATCTCACCGAGACAACGAACGGCGCGATTGCCCGAGCCCGTGCCCAGGCGGCCGTCGCGCAACGTGCGCTGGGTAAGCCGCTTGTCTATGCGACGCCCTCCCTGCCGCCAGGTATGGATTTCGCGCGCATGAGTTTCAACAATCCGGACGCAACGATCTTCCTCAAGGCCGGCTTCGGCGTTGAGGCGCTCCGTGTGCTCGATTACGATGGTGACGGGCAGTTGGACATCGTTGTCACGTGTGGATGGGGCACATGGCCTTGGGCTGGCACTTACCTCTACCGAAACCCCACGCCGAAGGGCCAGAAGAATCCGAACCCTATCTTTCCCAAGTACGAGCGCATCGACCCTGCAACGTTGCCGCCTGTCTCGCCGGGCGGGACGTTCGCGGACGGGCGACCGATCGGAGACGTGCATTATACGGCGGTTCCCGAGTCGAAGGAGTTCTGGGTGGGACGCAAGTCACAGGGCGGCCCGCGTCTGTTGCGCGACCTCGACGGTGACGGTGTGCAGGATTTGGTGATCGGCGCCTCGGACCGGAATATGAGCGCCTGGCAAGATCGCTATGATGCACGCGGCAACTGGAAGGACATCCAGTTGCGCGGCTTCGTATACTGGTGCCGCGGCCTCGGCGAGGAGAAGTACGGCGAGCCGCAGATGCTCTACATGGAAAACGACCTCCCCGTGGAGGTGTATGGTCAGGCACGCATTTTGATGGAGGACTACGACCACGACGGCGATCTTGACCTCATCCTTTTCGACTTCATGGATACGATCTCCTACTTTGAGAACGTGGGCACGAAGACGAAGCCGCTCTTCACGGCGGGCCGCTTCCTGCGTGCACCGGACGGCACACGCCTCCACGGCGACCTGTGCATGCCCTATGCGATCTCGGTCGACTGGGACGGTGACGGACGACCGGACATCCTGTTCGGTGAAGAGGATTCGCGCGTCGCGTGGTGTCGCAACACAGGCACGATCAAGAACGGGCTCCCCGTCTTCGAGAAACCGAACTACTTCCTCCAGAAAGCGGACGAACTCCACTTCGGCGTATTGAGCTGTCCCTGGACGTACGACTGGGACGACGATGGCGACCTCGACATCATCTGCGGCAACTCGCACGGTCAGATCGCCTTTATCGAAAACCTCTCCGGCCCTCGCGTGGAGAAGCCGAGATGGGCACCGCCCGTTTACCTCACGGAACCCGACGGCAAGTTCATCTGGCCGATCGCAGGCAAAAACGGCTCAATCCAAGGCCCGTGCGAATCGAAGTGGGGCTACGCCACGCTGTCGGTGGCGGACTGGGACGGCGACGGCCTTCCGGACATCATGGCCAACAACATCATGGGCGAGGTGATGTGGTGGAAGAACATTGGTACGCGCACGAAGCCAAAGCTTGATTATGCGCGCCGCGTGGAAGTAGAGTGGGATGGCCCGCAGCCGGAACTTGCCTGGGGATGGAAAAAACCCGAGCTCCAGAAAAACCCGAAAGATCTTCTTACGCAGTGGCGCACGACGCCCGTGATGGTAGATTGGAACGGCGACGGTCTCACGGATCTCATCATGCTTGATCAGGACGGTTACCTCGCACTCTTTGAACGTGCGCGTCACACGGACGGTACGCTGCTCGTCCGACATCCGCGCCGCGCGTTCCTTAGCGTGGACGGACACCCCCTGCGTTTGCGATGTACGTTCAACAACTACATCGGTTGCGGCCGACGCAAGTTTGCGGTGTGTGATTGGGACGGCGACGAAAAAATGGATCTCGTAATGAATGGTGGCCCAAACGCCGAGGTCATGATTCAGACGGCTTCCAGCAACGGCACATGGTCGTTCCGATCCATCGGTCCCTTGGCGCGTCATCAGCTCTCCTCGCACGATCCACAGCCGGCCGTATGTGATTTCAACGGCGACGGCGTGCCGGACCTCATCTTCGGCGCGATGGACGGCTACCTCTACTATCTGCGTAATCCCCGATCAGAGACGAAGTAGAAAATTGCCTGTTTTCATGTGCGCGCTGAAGGCAAAACGCCGTTGTCACGACTGGCCCCTCCTTGGTATGATATTCGTGATGTTGAAACTGTCGCATGAAAAAAACTCGCATAGTAGCCGTTCCGGCCAGGCCATGGTCGAGTACCTGATCGTATTCGTGGTCATGCTCATGGTTGTCGCGGTGTTGTCGATTTTTCTTTATGCAGTGAGGCAGCAGTCCAACCGGTCGCTGGATCTGGTCGCCTCGGAATACCCCTGAGTAATGAGGCTCGGGGAGTGAACAAACGGGAGAAACTCATGAAACGTCGTTTCGGCCGTCGTAACGGCCAGACCATGGTCGAGTACATCATCATCGTGGTGTTGATCGCCATCACACTGCTGGTTCTGTTCTCGCGTCTCAGCAAAGCCACCGGCCGCAAGATCGCCGGTGCCACGTCCGCGTTGGACGCCGACGCCGGATCCGAAGCCGAAGCTCTCGCTGAGGATATCAACGAGAACAAGGTCAAGAACCTGAACCCCGACGGCAGCTTCCAGCCGTGACGGGATCACGCTAACACAGAGGCTGGCGTGAACGGACCTTCCAGGCGGACACAAAATGCCGCCGCGCGCTCCGCTGTGCCGGGCGGGTGGCGGCAATGGAGGGCGAGTGTCCCCACGAGCCGCCTTCCGCTGTGCGGAAGGATGGGTTCCAACCGGTTGCGTTGCGGTCAGGCCATGATTGAATCGGTCTTCGTGATTATCTTGGCCTGCCTCTGCTTTTTCGCCATCTTCCAATACGCCAACCTGTTCGCTTCCAAGGCCGTCTTGAGCCACGCGGCCGCGCGCGCGGCGCGTTCCCGGGCGGTGGGATTCAACCAGTGGATGGTTGTGAAAAGCGCCCGCGTGGCGGCCATACCGGCTTCCGGGCGACGTCTGACGCCAGCATCCGTCGGTGTCGATCCCGCCGTCAGGGCCGCGCTCCAGAGAAACCGCGTCGGTGATATCTGGGACTTAGCGCTGGAGACCGATGTCCGTTCCCCGGGCACCCAACTGGAAGTCGCCCGCGTCCCTGACTATATGGACAGCGATAACGACGCCACCGCCGAGCACCTGCTTAATTACGAACTCTGGGACGCCCTCTCCGTGGACATCAGGGAGCCGATGAATGTCGGCGGGCTCACCCCCGGCGTTCTGACCGTGAACCTGTATCAGCGTCACCCCCTGCTCATCGCGCTCGGTCCGCTAGCCCGCGGGGAACTGCGCGATGTCGGCGAAGACGAGGAGTTGGCGCTCGGGGCGTTCTATTCGATCGAAAGCCACTATCCGCTCTACATGGAGGATATGAACTGGTGAGGCGCAGGCACAGATCCGGATCGGAGGTGCCGTCCGTCCGTTCCGGACAGGTGGCGGTCTTCCTGCTGCTCGCGATGACCGTCCTCGTCTTCATGCTGCTTTTCATCGTCGACCTGCACAGTATCATCCAACGTAAAAACCAGACCCAAAACGCCGGTGACGCCGCAGCCCTCGCGGCGGCGCGTTGGCAGGGTGCCACCCTTAACCTCATGGGCGAACTGAACTTGTTGCACGTGCTGGCACTCGTCAATAATCAGACCAACGCGGTCGACGCCATCACCAATATGCAGGCACGGCTCAACTTCACCGGCCCGATGACCGCGCTCTTCGCAGCCCAAATCGCCGCCAAGAACAATCGCATGTATGTTGACCCCGAAATGACCGACCTCCTACGCGAACATGTCGGTACCATCCGCTCACAGTATGCCTCCGTCTTCGACGGCGAACATTACTTCCCGGAACCTTGGCCGGGGGCCTGGCCGCAAGTTGCCGACATGCTCAGCCAAATCGTCGGCGACGGTATCGCGGCCGGCCCCGACAACGCCCAGTTCTTCCTCGATCCCTCTGCCGGCCACATTCTCATGCGGAAAGACTTTTACGACGCCGTCGCAGGACAAAACTGGTGCTGGTTCTATCTCCATGTCCGCGGCTTGCTGGAATCCTACTCTTCCTTTCGTGACTGGCCTGCATTGCCTGACCTAGGTGTGGCCGACTACGCGAATGCCGAAATCTTCGGCATCGGCCTCTCTCCGATGACGGCCCGCCTGGATGCCTTTTTCTCCGCATCTGAACTTGAAGCGCGCTTTCATGAGGCCGGGTTTACCACTGTTTCCGCCGCAGAACTCGCCGGTACCAATGTGATGCAGAGCGGCGAGACCTGGTACTTTTACAATCCGCGTGAGTGGTCCGAATGGACGCGTATCAAGCCGGACGGTGAAGAGAGTTTTCCGGTGACCGGCATCGTGCGCCCGGAGTACGACCGCGCCGGTGCCGATGCGGTAGTCCGTGTCTATGCCACCGTTGAGCGCGAAACCCCCGGCGGTGGAGGCAAGCGCCGCAGTGACAAGGTCGTCTGGAGCGCGGCAGCCAAACCTTTCGGTTATCTGGAGGACGGTTCCGAACGACGCCCGGCGACCGACGCCTCTTTCTTTGCGCTGCCCGCCTTTCGCGATGTCCGCTTGATCCCGGTCGATGCCGCCTCTGGTTCAGAGAACAGCACCTCTGACGTTGAGTGGGTGCGCCATGTGCGCTACCACCTCCGCCCCTATCTCGAAACAGGACCGCAACCCACGGCTTGCCGCTATTGCCTCACGTTGGCGACATGGGAAGATACTGCGTTCCGCCAAGCGGGCATCGACTGGCTCGAACTCTACCATCAACACTGTCGCGTGCGCTCCCCCGGCGGTCGCCGCGGCGGGGGCTCGCGGAGGGGACACTGATGCACGCGAAAGTCAGAAGCCAGAGAAGGCGGAGCGCAGCCGGGCAGGCAGCCGTTGAATTCATCGCCAGCCTGCTGCTGGTCCTGCTCGTGTTGACCGGCATCATCCACATTGCGCGCTTGGCCAGGACCTCGCTCTTCCTGCATGCGGTACTACGGGGTGACACCGGTCGACGCGCGATGCGCAGTGGAGTGCTCGCCCACGCATCGACGCACATTTCTGACTGGAATCCCGGAGCGGACAACATCCGGCATACGGCTGACGACCAACCCGTACACGGTGGACTGGTCGTCCCCAACACGGTGCAAATGCTGACCGACTTTTCTGTCCGCTCCGCCTCCGACTGGTCGTTTGTCGCACAGGACAGTCGCCTGCCGCTCTCCATGATCCGACTGCGCGAGTCGCCGAACTCCGCCACCATCGTGGGGTTTGTCCATGGTGAAGAGACCCTGCATGTGCCTGTCGACCACGTGCTGCGCGAACTCGTCTACGACAAAGACGATGTGGCCATCAAGGAAGAGGTCTGGATGCCGTTGATGGGAGGGCTCTATTGATTTTGGCCAACATGATTAAAATGATTGTTGCGCCATGCGCGGCGTGGCGGCACCGCTTTCGTTCCGCGCTGCGCGCGGAGCCACTCTTAGTCCACACTCTTAGTCGAATGCACTTAGTCTCAACACTTAGTCGATTGCGTCAGCGACGAAGTGTTTCGACGAAGTGTTTTGGACGAAATGCAGGAACGAAGTGTACCCGACGAAGTGTTTTGGACGAAGTGCAGGAACGAAATGTAGGGACAAAGTGTAGGGATGTGTGTCCCGCGACACCGCTTTTGCATACACCTTGCTGCCACGATCATGCTCGAAAAGCGGCGTCGCACGGGATACCGCTTGCCGCCGCACTCCAAGTTCTTTCGTCAGGCTTGCGGTCACGACGCCATCCCATAAAAATCGTCGCGTTGCTCGTCCTGCTCACGCCCGCGCTGGACGCCGAAGTCTTTTGGCGCGTTCCGTCCGATGCCAGTGCCACGCTGCGCGCACTTGGCGGCGCCCGCGTGTACGCCACCGATGTCGAAGTCAATGGCGCCCCCGGCACTTTGGCGGCCTACGCCTTCAGCGAGTCCCCCGCCACGCTCAGCCAGCGCCTGTCGCGCCGCTTCAATCTGTCGGCAACCGCCGCCGGCCCCGGTGCCATCGGTCGGGGCACCTCATGTTTGATAACCCACGCCAGCAAGAACAGCCTGCAACAGCTGCTCGTGTTGCCGTCGCCCGCCAGCCGTGACGACAGCGTGGTACTCGCCTTTGAACAAGCGCTACGCCATGCGGCCGCCGCGCGCCAGCAGCCACCGGCCTGGCCCGACGGCCTGCCCGTCCTGAATGCCACGCCCCGTTTCACCGCGCTCTGCGCCAAGACCCGCACACGCTTTGTTACTGCCGATGCCGACGCCACCCCCGAAGCCGCCGTGCAGGACGCCGCACGCATCCTCACGGGAGCGGGCTGGAGCGAAACCACGCCCACAACTCCCACCTTCAAACTCTTCGTCTCCGGCCGGAAGCAGTGCATACTCTTCGCGCACGCATCATCCCCGTCGGACAATACCCAGATTAGTCTCTTGCAACGAGAGGGGGCTACCCCTTAAACTCTCCTCGATTCCATTAAACCGAAAGAGCCTTGTATGAAGCAGAAACTCATCCTGATTATCTCCGTGGTCATCGGCCTTTTCGCCGCCTTCCTGACCCGCTCCTACCTGACCGCCAAGGACAATGAGGTTGAACGCATGAAAGCGGACTTCGACCGCAGAAACAAAAAGATACCGGTCATCGCTACGAAGCGCGCCATTCCTTCCGGCACCGTACTGACCATGGAGGACATCGGTGGGCTTAAGGTGCCAGAGAGTGCCGTCAAAGATCACGCTGTACGAACCGAAGACATCCTGCTGTTGCTTAACCGCAAAACCGTGCGCCCCCTGTCGGCAGATGCGCCGATTTTCTGGACCGACATTGAGGGCGGTGACCCCACGTCGCGCGGCTTAGCCGCCGACATCAAATCGCGTATGCGCGCCATCTCGATCAATGTCAGCGGTGCGGCCTCGGTCAGCGGCATGGTCAGACCCAACGATCATGTCGACGTGCTCGGCACCTTCTCCTTCCCTTCCAAAACCGTTCAAGGCGAGATGGAACTGGTTACCCTCACGATGCTCCAAGACGTGCTGGTACTGGCGACCGGCCGCGAGACCGCCAAGTCGCGCTTGTTCTCTGACGCGCGTATGCCCGCCTCGTATAACACCGTGACCCTCGAGGTCACCCCGCGTGAGGCGGAGATGCTGGTCTTCGCCGAACAGATCAAAGGACGCATCTCGCTAGCGTTGCGCAATCCGGAGGACGTCTATTTTGAAAAGACACTGCCGCGCGTCGACTTCCAGATGATCCAGTCTGAAATTGAATCGCTCAACACCTATCGTCAACAGCAACTATTGCGCAAACGCGTCACGGACTGATCGCACCCGCGCCCCCACGCTCATGAAATTCTTCCTCGATATCGCCTATCCTGACCAAGCCTCGAACCGCTTCGAGTTGCCGCCCGGCCTCTACACCATCGGCCGCGGCGACGCCTGCAAGATCCGGTTGCGCCACCCAGAGGTCAGCGAACGGCACGCACTGCTAACGCTACGCGAAACCGGTGTCACCATCGAAGATCTCCACTCCAGCAACGGCACCATCGTGGGCGGTCGGCCCATCCAAGAACCCACACGGCTGCGCGCCGACGACGTGGTCAGCTTAGGCCCCTGCCTGCTGCGTGTCTCGTCTGACGAGCCCGCCACCTCCGACGCTCCGGCCGCGCCCGCCGCCCCCGCCGTACCGCAGCCCGAACCGCCGCGCGCGCCCGCCCCCGAACCAGCGGCTGTGCAACCACCACCGGCCCC
>JAKJHA010000306.1 GCA_022704125.1 Verrucomicrobiota bacterium
TCGCCGGACTGATTGTTGCGGTGATGTTAGTGCCGCAAGCGATGGCCTACGCCTTCGTGTGAGAAAAACCGAGCCACGCCTGAAGCCCCCAAAAGTTCACCGGCTCTTTTCAGGGTTATCACGTTCGAGCAGATACCAGAGCGTCGCATGCGCCCCTGATGTTTTTAGTATGGCACCGTCCATCGGCACCTGCGCCTGACGCCCCCCGCTGCCGTCCAGCGCCGTCGCGCGCCATCCCGTGCCGGGCAGGGTCACGGTCAGCGTCACCGGCTCAGCCACTGTCGGCCCCTCCCCCCACTCTATCACGCCGGTACGCGCGTCGTTCCAGCGTTGTCCGGCGTTCTCCACACGCGCCACGGCTGTGAGCAGCAGACGCTGCGACTCGGCCACCGGCCGCGCATCGAGTGCGACCAGTGCGATGTTGGCATATCCGTTGCGCGTGCCGGCACCGACCTCCACGCGCACGTCTCCGAGCTGAAACGTCCGGCCGCCGACCCTGCCGATCAACAAACGCGCGGCCGGGGTATTGACCCGCAGCAACACCGCATCCTCCGCCTGTCGGTCAAACTCGATCTCCCCCGTGTCGCTGACGATTGAGCGTCCGTCCAATCCGCTCGCACCGCTGAGCGCCGCGCCTGATGACACCAATCGGCATGACACCTTGCGACGCCACACATCCGACACGTTCCCTTTGCCCCGTTCAAGCAGACCTGACATGCCGCTCCAGACATTGTCCGCCACACGTGCGGCGATCTCCTGCTCGGGCACATCCAGCGTGAGTGGCTCGCGCGCTGGGGCGACAAGCCCTTGCCTGAAAAGAAGTGCCATCGCTGGTACCATGCACATTTGTCCCGCATGCCCGGTCGTGGCGTAATGGCTTTGAATGCGGTTGTGCCCCTGCTTGCCGCCTTGGAAGTTATACCACGAATACTCCGCGAACCCTGCCCATCCCTGATAGGCCGCGAGCAACGCCAGCAACGGAAAGTTCTCCGATGCATGATCGTTCGGTGGATTGAGATCAAACTCCGTCATCAGAAACGGCTTGCCCGCCACCCGCCACAGGGCCGTACCCTCAAGCGGGCCGAACGCCGCCCCCACCATCGACTCGTTACGAACCGTGTGGCGACGTCTCCCCTCTTCATCCTCTACGACACGAGGATGACACGGATAGCAGTGCATGTCGATCAGGTCGCCGTGACGCGCCTCACGCCGGAGACCGGCCAATCCGCCATAATTCGCCTGCGTACAGTAGATCATCGCACGCGCGCCCAACTCATCGCGCAACACGCGCATCATCGCCGAGACATAAGCCTCCTCCTCAACCATCAGAAAACGCATGAAATCCGCCGAACGCTCTGGACAAGCGATGTCCGCCACCAGCGGCACGTTGCCTACCTCCACGCGCTCGCCGTCGCGCAGCCCAATCACTGCATAGCGGCCTTCGCGTACCGAAACATCGGTCAGTTCAATCACGCCGGTCTGGCGTCCGACCGCAAAATTGAGCCGCATCGGAATAGCATTAGGATTCTCGACCGTGCAGGTCACGCCATACTCGCGCCATGTGCTATCGAGCGTGATCGTCGCCCCGCCGTGCGCGGAGGTCCACGGAGGCCGCTGCATCATCATGCCCACACCCAGTTTTACGGCCTTGTCGCCCGTCGCACGCGCCCGGAAGGCGATCGCGTATGTTTTGCCGTGTTCGACCGGCAAGTCGGGCACCATGGCCTGCACATGCCACGACTCGCTGCCGCCCGCCGTCACCTCCCAGCGCAGCGCGGGAGCGTCATCTGCAGCGTCATTCACCACGCTCGTTGTGGATTTCGCGCCTTCGGCATTCTGAAACGACCAGTTGCGCGCGCCTTCGCGAAACCTTCCATTTGTCAACAGTTCCGGCCCTTTCTCAGCCTGTGCAGCGGCATTCCACGCGGCACGCACGGCCTCGCTGTTGCCATACCTCTTGGCGAGCCAGCCATTCCATTTGCGCGTTATCGCGCCACGAAACGGCTCCGGCAGTCCCGCCAGCGTGTAGGCGATCTGAAAGACGGTGTTCTCGTTGTTCAGTTCAATCACCGCCACAGCCGGATCTTTCGCGTAGGAGAGTCCGGTGTAGGGATTGACATGCCCGATCAAGTCGCGCGCGTATTGCTGTTGCGACGCGATATACGGCTCATAGATGAAGTCAATGCCCTTGCCGAAACGGTGCACCTCCTTCGGCTGGCCGGGATAGGGACGGCAGACGTGCAGGTTGATGTCCACGTAGATGCCATTCTCCTTGAGCTGAGCGATCAGCCAATCAAACTGGTCGAGCTTTTCAGGGTTCAAGGTCTGCATATCCTCGTTCAGGATACCGACCGGCGCTTTGGCAAAATCAAAATAATGCAGGCGGATAAAGTTGAAGCCGAGTTCCCGGAGCCGCCGTGCCATGCGC
>JAKJHA010000050.1 GCA_022704125.1 Verrucomicrobiota bacterium
GGCAGCGCCTACGTCTTTGCGCGATCCGGCACGACCTGGGCACAGCAGGCCAAGCTGACTGCCGCCGACGGCATGTATCTAGAATATTTCGGCTACTCGGTCACGCTATCGGGCGACACCGCGTTTGTCGGAACATATCATGGCAAAGGAGTCGACACCCTGGGCAGGGAAACCGTCAAGCAGGGCAGCGCGTATGTTTTCAAGCTAACGGACGTCATGACCGTCACGCTTGACTACTGTTACGACAACCTCACGCAACCCCTCCTCGTGCCGGTCAACGGTACTTATGCCGCCCTTCCCACGATTACGCGCCCGCTGAACACGTTTCTCGGCTGGTACCGGACGCCCACCAACACACTGGAGGACATCCAGAACAAGGTGAACAACCGCATCTATCCCACCAACACGGTGGAAATTGCCCTGACCACGCTCTACGCCCGCTGGAGCATGTTCACCGCCACGCGCACGACGCCCGTCAGCATCAGCGTCGCCGCGCTCGCGCCCTTCTACCCCGGCGACATCAGCCGGGCGACCCCCGACGAGATCGAGGCCTACGCCAGCGGCAACGCCGCCGCAGCCGCCTACAAGGTCTGGGAACTGGTCCTGCTCGGGCTCGATCCCACCGATCCGGCCGTCGTGCCCGGATCCATCCTCGCCTACATCACCTTCGACGGGAACGGGGACGCGGTCGTGCGCAAGATACCCGCCGCGGGCATCCCCGCCGCGACCGTCTACAAGCAGTGGGGCAAGCAGAACCTGGCCGACCCCGCCTGGACCGATCTTGGAGCCGAGGGGACGCCCTGCGCGCCCAGCCTGCCCTACCGTTTCTTCAAGATCACCGGCGAATGAAGAAACAGGCGACCGCTCGTTTTAAGTTTTGAGCCTCTTGCAAAACCCCTCGTGGCATGGGCGTCCCGCCCATGAAACACGGGCAAGATGCCCGTGCCACACCCATAATAAGCAAGGGGTTTTGCAAGAACCTCGTTTTTTCATTCCCCAAACTTCGGCATCAGCGCACGCGACACCGCCACCGGCGACCCGCTTTCCTCCAGCAGTTCGTCGAGCACCGGGCGCGTATCGCCCCAGAGCGCGTCGTAGTCATCCGCAAGTGCCTGACACACCGATTCCGGCTTGTCCAGTCCACGGTGTAGCGCAAAGGCCTGCGCCAGCAACAGCACGGCTTGCTCAAGCGGTTCGCGTGCGGCATCGAAGGCGAGCGCCGCGATCAACTGGCGCGCCCGACGGTAGGCCAGCAACGCCTCGCGCCGCAACACTTGGGCCTGCGCCTTGTCGCTTCCCAGTTCGAGCCGGGGTTGCGCCAGCCCTCCGGCGCGGGAGAAGAGCGTGCGCCTCTCGCCGCCCGCATGCGTCAGCACGCCGTGCGTCAGCAATCGTTTGAGCGCCTCGTAGGCGGCGCGTCCCGCCACCTCCACCACCGGCACGTGGCGTGCATCCACATTGCCGAACCAGTCTGCGCGTACCCGCTCGGCGTAGGCCGTGACCGCGCGCAAATCGCCTTCCGCAACGACCCACAGCACGGGACGCGGCTGCGACACCGGACTGACACGCTCGCAGAGCCAGAGCGCGTCACCCAGCCGTTCGACGAGCATCGCCGCGAAGCCCAGTTCGGGATCAACCGCGCGTAACGCCTCGGTCGAGGGCATCGCCGCCACACGCACCGGCCGCGCCGGTACCGGCACCAGCAACTCGAGACGGCGTAAAAAGCCCTGACGCCCCGTGCCGATAAGCTGCTCATCAAGCGCGGCATCGCCATCCAGCACGCCGCCCGTCAGCAAGCGCTTGCGCGCCAGCGTCTCGACCATCCGCGCTTCGATGCTGTCTTCCGTGACCAAATTGACGACCGTCACGCTACGCATCTGATGTTTGCGCCACGCCCGCGCTATACGCTGTTCCAAGCGCGCAGGATTCCACGGCAAGTCACAGTTGATCACAACACTCGCCTGTTGCAGATTCAACCCCTGCCCGCCGATGTCGGTGGAGAGAAAGACGCGGCAGTCCGCCTCGTTCTTGAAACGCTGGATCTCCTGGCGTCTGTTTTTCTGCGGCACCGATCCCGTATGCCACGCCGTCTCCACCCCCATCTGCGTGCAACGCGTCCGCACAAGCTGCAGCATGCGCTCCCACTCTGAAAAGACCAGCACTTTCACACCGGGCGTGGAAAGCGCACTCTCCAGCAGGTCTTGAATTTCGTTGAGTTTCGGGCAAATACGGCAGGACTCATCCAAGATGTACGGCGTGTCACACAACATGCGCATCATCGACAGCTCGCGCCGCAAGCGGTCGGCTTCAGCTTTCGAAAGCGTCCGTGTACGTGACTGCGCCAACAGCCGCGCCACGCGCTCCTCATGCACCGTGTATCGCGCGCGCTGTTCCGGATCCATCGCCACGAACACCGTGCGGTCGGTCCGGTCCGGCAGTTCCTTCTCGACATCGACCTTGCGCCGGCGCAACAAAAACGGCTGGATGCGCTCGCGCAGGAGTTGCAGATTCTTGTACCCCACCGGCCGACCGTTCTCGTCGAGCACGTAAAAATCGCGGTTAAAGCGGAAGAGCGGTCCGAGCACCTGCGGGTCCAGCATCGACATCAACGAGTAGATATCGTCAATCCGGTTCTCCAGCGGCGTGCCGGTCAACACAAAGGCGTAACGGCTCCGGATTTTTTTCACCGACTGCGCAATCTTGGTGTTCCAGTTTTTGACACGTTGCGCCTCGTCAAGAATCACGCAATCGGGCTTCAACACCGTATTGATCAGCGCGACATCACGCACGACCTGCTCGTAGTTGGTCAGCATGAAAAAAGCCGGCTGCTCATACGCAGCCTTACGTGCGGAACGGTCGCCGAAGACGGGCAGATAAGAGAGATCGGAAAAGAGCCGGATCTGTTCCTCCCACTCGGTTTTCACAGAGGCGGGTGCCACCACCAGCACGCGCTGGACATGCCCCAGCCGATGGAGCAACGCGGCCGCAGCCACAGCTTGCGCGGTTTTGCCAAGCCCCATCTCGTCAGCCAGCAGTGCGCGCTCGATGAAGGCCAGA
Organism: Verrucomicrobiota bacterium; assembly: GCA_022704125.1. Taxonomy (GTDB): domain Bacteria; phylum Verrucomicrobiota; class Kiritimatiellia; order RFP12; family UBA1067; genus DUPH01. The sequence goes on from JAKJHA010000050.1 coordinate 3,058, forward strand.
TGCAACATGCCTTCGCGCTGATACGGCAACAGCGGCAGCTTGGTCTCCTGCGTCGGATAGCGGCCACTGCGAACCTGCTGTTCGTAGTCACGTCGCCGTCTGATCCGCTCCTCGTTACGCTGGCGCTGGACGCGCCAAGCGGCAACCTCCTGCGAGACGCGCAGGGCGGAACGGCCATTCCGCTCAAAGGCATCCAAAATCTCCTGCTCGCCGCACTCCGGCAGGGCCAATCCGGTGATGTCGAAAAATCCACGGAGCGTCGGCGGCAACAGGTTCAGGTTGCGCTCCACCATCAGGCGTCCGGTGGCGGTGTCCGGCACAAGGTCGATACGCGTCGAGCCCCACTCCTCGGCCTGATCCAACGTGAGCGACTCTTCTCGCAACCACCGCAATAGCCCCTCGACGTGTTTGCAGGTGCCGAGCCCATTCACACGGAAATCCACGCAGGTGCAGGCGCTAACCAAGGGCGTCAGGCTACGCAGTTCCACCTGATAGGTCTGGCCACTCGCCGACACCACGCTGAAATTCGAAAAGACCGGATGCACGGGCGTCAGGTTGCTGAAACGCATCGGCTCCTGCGCGGCGCGTACCCTGCGTCGGTTGATCTCATCCTGATCGGTCGTGCGCCAATTACTACCTGACGGCACGCTAGGCAGATTGTCGTCAGCCACGCTCTTCGGTCGTTCCTGATTGGGGATATTGCTCACGGTCCCTCACTTTCATGGATTCGATGTAAAATTGGGCGCGCCCTCGCGGGCCGTATCTGAAAGCGTTTCTGGCGATATTGCTTGCGGAAGGCGCTCATGGTCATGCCGGTGGCCTGTTTGAAGACGCGTTTGGCGTGCATCTCGGTTTTGTAGCCGCATTGCAAGCTGATCAGCCCGACGGGCAACGAGGAGTCCAGCAGGAAGTTTTTAACCTTTTCAAGTCGGGCGATTTGGATCTCTTGCATGATCGAGCGTGAGAGCGCACGCTGGAAGAGCAACCCGGCCATGCGCTTGGAGACGCCCATGTGACGCACCACATCGTCCACGCTGATTGATTCTCCAACGTTCAAGCGTATGAACTCCATTCCGCGCTGGGTCCGTCGATCCACGACTTGGGAAGGCCGCCCCGAAGCGCGGTCGACCACTCCCCGCACCCCGTACATTACCACCAAAGGTTTACGCTGCGTGCCGCGCATCAAGCGTTCCAGCATTTCGGCGCCCTGATAGCCGCCCGCGACGAAATCCGGCTGTACGCTGGAGATGGTGGGATCGCTATTTTCACACAGGATTTCATCGTTGTCCACACCCAGTACCGCGATGTCGCCAGGTGTTGAAAGCCCGGCGGAACGGGCCGTATCGATAATTTGGCGCGCGCGCCCGTCATGCGCAGCAAAGACCGCGCAAGGTTTGGGCAGGTCCAGCAGCCAGCGCGCCAACCGACTCTGCTCGTGAACCCAGTCATTCCCGAAATTGCCGTCGTAGTGGCAACAGGAGAAACCTTTTTCGCCCAAACGCTCCTCAAAGGACTGGCCGCGTAGCCGTGACCAGTCCCATTCTTCTGTTTCCGGAACGTACGCAAAACGCTGGAATCCTTTTGAAAGGAAGAAATCCGCCGCCGCAAAGCCCACGGCCCGCGAATCACTGATAACGTAAGAAGCATCGGGCAGTGCCGCGCGGTAAAGCTCCGAGGAATCGAGCACGACCGTCGGCAGGCCAGCGCGGCGCACCGTGTCCACCATAGCTGGCAGGCGCGCCAAGATCACCCCCGTAGCACCCCAGGCCCGCAGATCGCCGACTTGCCGCGTACCGACCGGCTTTTCAACCAGATGAATGCTCCACGGCGTGTGCAGGCGGATGTAGTGCAGGATACCCTGCAACTTGTCGCGCCCCGCCTTTTCGTTGGTCGCCAAAAAAAGAAGCACACGCGGCGTGTTTTTGAAAAATTTTTTCATTGTCATTTTCAACTTAGCACACAGATGGGGTGAAAACAAGGTATTGCGTAAAATGCAGTATTTTTATTGCGATATTTGCAACTACCTGACCGCAAACTGTGTTATAATGCGGGCATGAAAAGTCAAACACCTGTTCTCGGACGGACTGGCGATAACGGGCGCCGCAACTTCTTGAAGGTGTCTTTGGGGATGCTCGCCAGCGTGGTCAGCGGGGTTCCGCAGGTACGCGCGGAAGTGATCAAACCGCAGCGCAAAGTACGCGCCGGTGTTCAGCTCTATTCGGTGCGCAAGCTTTGCGAGCAGGATTTTCCCGGTACGCTGCGTGCGCTCAAAGCGATGGGCTACGAGGGGGTGCAGTGCGGCGGCTTTTTTGGTCGCACCGCCAAGGAACTGAACACGCTTTTCAAAGACCACGGTCTCGCGGCAGCCGGCATGCAGATGCAGGCCGACCGGATCATCAAGCCCGAGAACCTCTCAGCCTCGGTGACATTTGCCAGCGAGTTGGGCGCCCCCTATCTGTTTGTTCCTTGGTTCGACGCCAAGACGGCGGATGGCTGGAAGCGCTTCGCGGAGCAGATGTCCGTTGCCGCACAGGCTTTCAAGGCGGCGGGGATCGGCTTGGGCTATCACAATCACCAGCATGAGTTCCGCGACCGCTTTGACGGCGTGTGCAAGTGGGACATCCTCTACCAGAATGCCTCGCCGGACGTCTTGCAGCAACTTGATCTCGGACACTGCCTGTTGGCCGGGGAGTCGCCTGCCTTCTGGTTGAAGAAGTACCCGAACCGCAACCCCGCCGTGCATGTCAAGGCCGCCTCCAAAACCACCGGCGTGATCGGCGCCGACGGCGCGGATTGGGAGAAGGTTTTCGCTGCGTGCGAGGCCGATGTCACTGAGTGGTATGTGGTTGAGGCCGAAGTCCGCCCCGACACGTTGGACGACGTGCGCGACTGCCTCGCGTACATGAAAAAACTAGGGAGAGCTTAATATGAATCGTCGCTCATTCATCAAAGCAACCGCGGCCGCCCTCAGCCTTCCCGCGCTGATACCAGCTTCGGCTCTTGGCCGTGCGGGGCGTCCCGCGCCGTCTGACCGTATCACGCTCGGCATTATTGGCTACGGCACGCAGGGACGTTACAACACGAGTAACTTCCTGCAGGATGACCGCGTGCAGGCCGTAGCGGTCTGCGACTGCAACCGCGAGTCCTCGCTCTACGGATATAACTCCGGCGAGCCGGGCGGGCGCGATCACGGCACACGCGCGATCAATGCGCATTACGCAAAAAAGACAGGTCAGTCATCGTATAACGGATGCGCGTCTTTTGTCGACTTCCGTGAGTTGCTGGAAATCCCCGGACTCGACGCCGTGATGATCTGCACGCCCGACCACTGGCATGCGGTCATGGCGATCACCGCCATGCGCAAAGGCCTGCACGTGTACTGCCAAAAGCCGCTTTCGCTCTCGGTCGCCGAAGGCCGTGCCATGGCCAACGTCGCCAAGGAGAGCGGCGTGACGTTTCAGACCGGCTCGCAACAACGCTCCGACACCTACTTCAAGATGGCTGTCGAGTTCATCCGCAACAACCGGCTGGGAAAAATCCACAAGGTTGAAATCGGATTGCCCAAGGCGTGGCATAAGTTTTACGGACGCACCGGCGCGCTGGCCAGCTTCGAGCCGTGTGCGGTTCCGGACGGGCTGGATTACGAGCTTTGGACGGGGCCTTCCCCGATGCGCCCCTACTGCTCCGCGCTGCAGCCGCTCTCGTGGCGCAGCAACTACGATTTCGCGGGCGGTGTGTTGACCGACTGGGGCGCGCATCACTCCGACATCGTGCAGTGGGCCTTTGACAAAGATCATTCCGGACCGACCTCGATCGAGAACATCAAGGCGGTGGAGATGCCGCCAGCCGGTGACGTCTTCAATGTGGCCAAGGGGTTCTCCTACGATTTCGTGTACCCCGAGGGCGCGCGCGTTACGGTGAACAACGAATTGAAAGTTGGCATCCGTTTCTACGGTGAAAATGATCGATCGCTTTTCGTCACGCGCGGCAGCATCTCGACGAATCCCGCCGAGTTGATCCGTGAAAAGATCAAGGAGGACGAGACCCGCGTCTATGCCAGCCGCTCTCACGAACGGAATTTCATCGACTGCGTCTACAGCGGCAAACCCACCGTCGCCCCCTGCGAAGTCGGACACCGCTCGAACACCATCGGCGCGCTGGCGGTCATCGGTCTGCGTCTGGGACACGCGAACCTCAAATGGGATCCCGTCGCGGAAAAGATCATCGGAAACGACGCGGCCAACGCAATGCTGAGCCGCACGTTGCGAAAACCTTGGACACTCTAACTTCTAACACGGGGAAAAGACAGACACACATGGCTATCAACAGAAGACAGTTTTTCACATTCAGTGCAGCGGGGCTGGGCGGTGCGGCACTGTTCGGCGTACGGCAGGCACACGCCGCCACCACGAGCGGCATGCCGGTTCTCAAGGCTCCTGAACCGCCCGCCGAGTTGCACATCGGCTGCCAGCAGATGCTGGTGCCAGGCAAAAGCTTCGCGGAGCGCTACGACTTCCTTGAGGCCAACGGCTATGACCGCGTCGAAATCAACGGCGGCAACTGGGAATGGCTGGCCAAGAATGTCGATGAGATGGCCGCCGCGATCAAAAATCGCAACCTGCGTTTCAGCGTGACCTGTATCAGCGCGCGCGGCAACGCAGGTATGGCCGATCCTACCGAGCGCCGCGCGGTGATCGACACCACCAAGAGCATCTTAGAGAGCGCGGCCAAGCTCGGCGCCACCGGCGTCATCACTGTGCCGGCGCGTAAGAAGATTGAGTTGCCCTTCCCCGAACTGCGTGAACGTTACCTCAAGGAGATCCTGCCGGAAATCCTTGCACATGCAGAGAAGTTGGGCGTCTGTCTGGTCATGGAGCCGCTCAACCGCAACGAGACCATGTTCCTGCGTCTCGTTGCGGACGCCGCGGCCATCGCGCGCGACGCGAACAGCCCCGCCATCGGCGTACTCGGTGACTTCTGGCACATGACCTCTGAAGAGACCAACGACATGGGAGCGTTCATCTCGGCAGGAGCTTATCTCAAGCACGTTCACATCGCCTCGCGCAAGACCCGCAAGATTCCGGGTGTCGATGGCGAGGCTGACAATTATGTGCTCGGCTTCAAAGGCTTGAAGCTGATCGGATACCGCGGCGCGATCAGCATCGAGGCCGGTTATCCGAAAGACACATTCGACGAGCAGAAGAAAAAGCTGCTCATCCAAGCCGCAACGCTCATCCGCAACCAATGGAACGAAGCGTAATTCTTAATGTCCCGTCGGACAGGTCTGACTCGTCAGACCTGTCGGACCCAACCGAAGGAGTACCAACCATGCAGAACCGCAGAGACTTCATCAAAAACGCATCCGTATTCTCGGCCATGATGGCCGCCGCTCCCGCGATCGTGTCCGCGCAAGGCGCCGCGCGCACCTTCAAGGTCGCCATGATCGGCTCGGGCCGACGCGCTGCCGATGCTTTCAACAACATGGCCGAAGCCGCCAAAAAGATCGGCCATAACATTCAACTGGTAGCCGCCCACGACTTTTTCCTCGAAGAGGCGCAACGCCGCTGCAAACAGTTCGGCTGCGATGAAAAATTCGCCTTCGGCGGCGGCGACGGCTACTTCAAGATGCTCGATGTTCCCGGCATTGAAATCGTGATCCTTGGTGCGCCGCCCGCCTTCCGGCCGCGCCACCTTGATGCCTGTATCAAGGCCGGCAAGCATGTGTTCGCGGAAAAACCGATCGCGGTCGACCCGCAGGGCGTGCGTCATGTTCTGGAATGCACGGCTGCCGCCAAAGCCAAGCAACTGACGCTGGTGACCGGCACGCAACGCCGTCATCAAGGCGCTTACATGCGTCAAGCGCTGGCCTTCCAGAAGGGGCAACTCGGCGTGATCCGCGGCGGTAACATCTACTGGTGCCAGGCGCGCGGCAGCATCCGGCCGCGCAAGGAGGGTGTCACCAACGCACAGTACATGTGCAACAACTGGATGAACTGGGCCGAGATGTCGGGGGACCACATCGTCGAGCAGCACGTCCATAACATCGACGTGGCCAACTGGTTCATCGGCCGCTACCCGCGCACCGCGATGGGCGTGGGGGCGCGCGTGCGCCGCCCCACCGGCAATCAGTATGACTTTTTCAGCGTGGACTTCGACTACGGCGAGGGGCTGCACATCCACAGTCTCGCGCGCCAGATTCCTGGCTGCGCCGGCCGTGTGGGCGAGTTGTTCGCGACTGATCTGGCAGAAGTTTCTGGTGGCGGCAAGGTCCGCCGCTACGACGGCAAGGAGATCAAGTTGGAAGATGTCGGTAACGAAGGCAACCCCTACGTCAACGAGCATTCGGCCCTGTTGGACAGCGTGATACACGGCAAGCAGCTCAACGAGGGCGAGACCATCGCCTACGCCACGGCGGCAGCGATCATGGGACGACTCTCGGCTTACACCGGACAGGTCGTGCGCATGTCCGACATCCTCACGAACACGGACTCGCCGTTCTACAACATGAACTGCAAGCCTGCCGCGATTGACTTCGAAGGCGCAGCGGATATCGAATTGCCGGAAGAGGACGTCGCCCCGCGTCCGGGCAAAGACAAATAAAACATTCAATGCTCAACGTTCAACGCTCAATTCTAAAGTTGAGAGTTGAACGTTGAGCGTTACCAACCTGTGCAATCCCAGTAGAAGGAAGTTTCCGATGACTGACACAAAAAAAACCTGGCTGCCCTACAAATGGGAATTGATCATTCTCTTGTGGTTCGCGTTCCTTTTCAACATGGCGGACCGCCAAGTCTACAATGTGGTCCTCCCGCTCCTGCTCAAAGACCCCACCTTGAATCTCGATCCTGTTAGGGCAGGGTTGGTGGCGTCGATCTTCCTCTGGGTCTACTCCGTGCTGGTGCCGATCGGCGGTTATCTAGGCGACATTGCCCGTCGTAAATGGGTGGTTGTCGGCAGCCTCATGCTTTGGAGTGTCGGCACCGTACTCTCCGGTGCAACCACCGGGCTCATTGGTCTCGTCCTGTTCCGCAGTATCGCGACGGGCGGCGGCGAGGCTTTCTACTTCCCCTCCGCGAACTCACTCATCGCGCAGTATCACAAGAAAACGCGGGCGCTGGCCATGTCGATCCACCAGACCGCGCTCTATGTCGGCATTATCGCCAGCGGGTTTGTCGCGGGCTGGCTGGGTGAAAAATTCGGTTGGCGCGCGGCGTTCTTCCTTTTCGGCGGAATCGGTATTGTGCTCGCACTGATCATGTGCTGGCGTCTGAAAGACGACCGGCACGAGGAGGACACGGTCAAAGCTCGCGCGATACAGCGGGTGCCCCTGCGCGAACTGCTGAAAGCGATCGCGACAAAGCCCACCGTCTGGGCCTTGTCCTTGGCCTTCTGCTGTTTCTACTTCGCTCAGATCGGCTACATCACTTGGATGCCGACATACCTCTCGGAAAAGTTCAATCTCTCGTTGAAGAATGCCGGATTCTCCTCCATGTTTTACCATCACGTCGCCGCTGCGGTTGGCGTGTTGCTGGGTGGCAGAGTTGCGGACATGCTGGCTCAGCGTCGACGCACCGTCCGCATCGAAGTCGAGATGTTCGGTCTCTTCTTTGGCGCACCTTTTATCTACTTCATGGGTAGCACCGGCAGCTTCTGGACCTGCTGCCTCTGCCTCGCGGGCTTCGGCCTCTTCCGAGGTGTCTACGACTCCAATCTTTACGCAGCGCTGTTCGACGTGATCGAGCCGCGTTATCGCTCATCGGCTGTCGGCCTGATGCTCGCTGTGGTCTTTTTCTTCAGTGCGTTTGCGCCGGTTGTGCTTGGCTGGGCCAAAGTAAAAATCGGACTGTCAGCCGCTCTCTCAATGCTCTCGTTGGCCTATGTGATCGGCGGACTGATTCTGCTTTTCGCGCGTAACCGCACCTTCATGCGTGATTACTATGACGAAAGCGCCGCCCCCGCACCGACGGCAGAGGCATGATAAAGAAGATGACCATAACCCCCACAATCACCGGTATCGGCTACTGCGGCATGGACTACCTCTGTGTCCTGCCGCATATCCCGCATGACGACAAAGTCGAGATCGTCGAGAGCCTCATACAGGGTGGCGGTCCGGCCGCCACCGCCATCGTCGCCGCTGCCCGCTTGGGCGCGGACACTGCGTTTTGCGGGGTAGTCGGCGACGACGAGCGCGGCGAGCAGATCGTGCGCGGCATCACGGCTGAGGGCGTCGACACCGCAGGCATCAAAGTCCGCAAAAACGCCGAATCACCGGCTGGCTTTTGCTGGGTCGATCAGCCAAGCGGCAAACGCAGCATCGCCTGGACGCGCGGCACGGCTCGTCCGCTCTCGGCA
>JAKJHA010000051.1 GCA_022704125.1 Verrucomicrobiota bacterium
TCTGGAGGTCGAGAACATCCGCGTTAGTTCGCGCATGGCGATCCAACGCGGCATGGCTTTTGTCGGTGACGAGCTGGCCGCCGAGGCGGAGTTCCGCTGCGTCCTCGGCCCGTCGGCGTGATAAGCGCCGCGCTGTGCGCGGAGTTTGGTTTCAGGTTTGAGGGGTTTCAGGTTTCATTGCTTGCGCAGCGCTGGGAGGGGCGAGCGTCTGCTCGCCCGGGCGGCGTAAACGCCGCCATGTTGTGAACGTGTCCGATCCCGATCCCGACAGCGATCCCGATCCCGATTTGGATGAAACCCTGAAACCCTGAAACCCTGAAACCCTGAAACCCGAAACCGGCGAACGCTCAACACTCAGCGCTCAACGTTCAATTCCATTTCCGCCCAGGCGCCCCAGTCGCCACTGCTGTTGTCCTTCTCGCCGACGTCTGTGACCAGCAGCAGGCTCACCGTTTGACCGGCCCACGGGGCTAGGCTGCCTTCCAGCGTGTGCCAAGCGTGGGTGGCGACACGGCACTGCGCGATTTCTTGGCGGCCTCCCTTGGCATCTTCTACGACGATCTTGAAGAGCAGACCGTCGCCGAGATCGCTACCATCTTGCTTACCGACCGCGCAGCGAATCTGCATCGGCGCGGTTGGTAGCGTCAGGGTGTAACGCGCGAATGTGTATCCGGTGCCGCCTTTGTAAGGCGGGTGCATAAAGAGCCCGCGCGACTTGGTCGCGCCGCCGCAGGTCGATGAGGTTGCGTAAATCTGTGCGCCGGTCGCCGGGTCCAACTCGCGTTCGGCCTGGCCGCGCATCGCCATGCCGCGCGCGTACAGCGACGGCAGGGGGCGTCCTTTTTTCACCACTGGGGCAGAGGGCTGCGGCGGATCTTCAACCGTGAAGTCGATCCATGCGCCTTCGCGTTCAAACCAGAGGCGTGCTCCGGGACGCGCGTCGGACGGGATCGTCACCGCGTGCTCGGCGGTGCCTCGAATCACCACGCGTTCGCCCGGCTTGACGCGTTCGCGCGCGCAGGTCAGCGTGGCTGTCGGCGCAGACGTAGCGCGCCGCGCACGGTAACTGAACGCACCCTTGACCGGCTGCACAAAACTGAGGCCGCGCGCTGTGCGCACGTCTGCGGTGCCGAGCACACCGTTGGTGGCATCCAGTGCGACCACGTCGCTGAACACGTAGGGGAATCCAGCTTCCGTGCATGTGTGCATCAGGATTTCTGCCATGCCGTTGGTCAGTGCGCGGCAGATCGCGATGCCTGCGGCCGCACCTTCTTCAAACCGTGTGAAGTGGCCGCGTCCGTCGATGTACGTGTAGGCCGGTGCGACAGCGAGATCGGCACGGCGGCCGTTGACTTCGCCGCTGAACACGCGCACAGCACCGTCACTGCTACGCCCCCAGTAGCCATTGGGCGGCAGGTCCAGAGCATGGTCGGCCACGGTCACCTTCATGCGCTCTTCAGGATGGCCGTTGACCACCGTGACCGTTCCGTCGGCGTAGCGCGTCGTCACTTGCGAACGCATGTAGGCGCCGTTAGCCAGGGCGGCTGAGGTCTCGTGCAGTGTGCCGTCTGTATCGGCATAACGGATCGTGTCGGCCGCGACCTGCGTGTAGCGGCTGGCGAGCGCTTGCAGCATGTAGTAGCTGCGCAGTTCGCCGTCACGCCCGTTCAGCAGGAAACCGGGATGGCCGAAGGCCACTGTGGCGGCCAGAAAGCGATCTCTGGCGACTGCGGGATCGGAAGGCGCGTTCTTGCCGGGGTAGAACATGCTGGGATTGCCCATGCCGAAGTTGCAGCAGAGCGGATGCAGGCAACGCAGGTCAAAATCAACCAGCCAAGGGTTTTCGTGAATGTTGTATCTCTGGTCCTGCGCATAGTTGCCGTCTGTCAGACCGCAGTAGGGGAAGTGGTTGTCGCCCTCCGAGTAGACCGGCCCCTTCCATGCGGCTTTCTGCAACAGCATGATCTCGCCGTACGCGTAGAAAACGGCGGCAAAGGTGCCGGCACCGGGAACGCGCGGGTCGTAGTCCACGCGGCTCCAAGGGGTGACTGCGGTGTGGACGTCGCAGTATGCGGTGCTGAAGCCGAATTTTTTCTGAATGATCGGCGCGAGGCGTTCGCAGAACTCGACCGCGCGCGCGGGTTTGGGCGCGTAGCAACGTTCCCACGCATGCTGCAACTGGTTGTCGGGCGTGCGCGAGATCAGATCAATGTGCCAAAATCCGTTGACCGGCGCAAAGTCGGTGAAGTTGTTGTAGGGGCCGTAAACAAAGCCCAGTTCGTCCTGCATGATACGGGCATAATCATATTGTCCTTTGTCGCCGCCCTTTTTGGGTGCGGGATCGGTGCGGAAGGTGAAGCTCTCGTTGCCATCGCGCCAGCCGGTCTCGTGGTCGGTGACGACGATCTCCGTCATGCCCCAGCGATGTACGTTCCGCCAATAGGTCGCATCATTTGCGCGGTTACCCGCACCGTGTGCGCGCCAGACGCGCGTGCCGGTGACGGACTTCCAGGGCGATGTCGGATTCGGGATGTTGGGTAGTACGTCTTCAAAGCGCGGTGACAGCGTCATCACAAAACGCTCGAAGCAAGGGTTGCGCTGACCGTCGGTTTTCGGCGTGTAGCGCGTACCGCCGTTGCTGTAGAGCGCGCCGTCGAAACGCACGTTTTTCGCGAACGGGGTGGAGGCATTGGATTGCGTCCAATCGATGTGTGCCATAAAAAAGAGCGGCGCGTCGAGTTCGCCAGATATAACCACAGCCGGTCGTACCAGACCGCCGTCCGCATAGCCGTACGTATAGTAGGGCAGCGTGGCCAAGCGCGGATTGACAAAACCGCGTGTGGCACCGAAGCGCACCTCGCCGATCTCGCCCTGGCCGGCTTGGATGTCCATGACCAGCGACTTGCCGAAGAGTTGGAAGCGGATCTCCGCCTCGATGCTGCGCCCGCCCTGCGTCAAGCGCCCTGCATAGGTGACGCTTTTGCCGTCGGTCGTGACCGTCATTGTCTCGCTTTCAGCGCGTGCCAGCGCTCCGGTCGTCACGGTTGGCGCAAAATACAAGCCGCCCTCTAATCCGATGTTGGCCCACGCGCCGTCTCCCCAGCGGACGGCCATGTCGTCCCACGCGCCGAGCTGCGCGGGCAGACGGAATTCGAGGCGTCCGTCCTTGCCCTCGCGTACCAGATGATAACGGCCCGACTCGTTGCGGCCTACGCGTGCGACGGACGGCACGGGGTCGCGCGGCACGACGGTCAGCGGCGTGTTTGGGAAGGGCAGGGGCGTGGAGCCGATATTCGCGCCGGGGTTGCACGCCGGGAAGACCTGTACACTGCGCCGTGCCCGCGGAGCGAAGGTGAGCGGCTCAAAGCGTTCGGTAAAGACCGCCAGACTGTTGAAGTAGATCACCCGCTCCTCGGTGTTGTGTCCATTGGTGATGTCGATCGCCACGAGCGTGGCGCCGTTTGCGGCACGTGCGATTTGCTCTGGGACCAATCGCCGGTGACAGAGGAACCACTCCTTGAAATGTACGCGGGCCAACGGTACCGAAAGGCGCGCGCCGGCGCTGTCGGTGAAGTGTAGCGTAACCGATACCGGCGGCGTGTCGGGTTTAGGCGCGTAGCTGTGGTTGTTGCCGTAGATCCAGCAGGTCACGGCATCAAACGCGCTGGTTATCGCCACCGGCGCGGGCGGCAATAGGGTGACACGCGGCTGGGGACCGGTCGCACGGTAGGCGAGCTTGGCGACACCGTCTCCAAAAAGCAGGACCTCGTCCGAGCGCTCGAAGCGCGCCGCAGCATCCTGTGTCTCGACGCGCCAACCGGCGACTCCGGTGAACGGGATCAGTGCCGGATGGTCATCCTGCAGGCGTCCGGCCCATACCCGCTCATACGGCGGCTCACCGGCACCCTGCACACTCAACGTCAGCGCACAACACACAATTCCGAACCATTTTTTCATGCCGTCCCCCATGTTCCAAAAGCGTTACTCAATCGCGTGGAACAGTCTATGCGTTTCGGGATGCACTTGGCAATAGTGTTTTGTCATCTGAATTGTCGTTTCCGGTAGAAGAGAGTTGAGGTAATTAATTTTTTTTCGATCGTTCTTGTTTGTCCGGGACCACTCGCTTACAATCACCGGAAACAGTTGGAGATTTTAAGATGTTGAATTGGCCCCCTGAATTGTATGGACGCTCGCTTTTGCGGATAGCGGACCTGACTGATACGGAAATGCTGGACTTGATTGACCTGGCGGTCGCGCTGAAGGCGCGGCGGCGCGCAGGCACCCGCGGCGACCTGCTCAAGCGACGTCAAGTCGCACTGATTTTTGAGAAAAGCTCTACGCGCACGCGCAACTCCGCAGCGGTGGCGATCCGTGACGAGGGCGGTTCGACGGAGTATCTGACCAAAAATGACATCCATCTGGGGGTCAAAGAGTCGGTCAAGGATACCGCCCGCGTGTTGGGCCGGATTTTTGACGGCATCCTGTTCCGCGGCTTTTCGCAGGAGACGGTTGCCGCGTTGGCGCGTTACTCGGGCGTGCCGGTCTGGAATGGTCTGACCGACCTGTTTCACCCGACGCAGATCCTTGCGGATTTGATGACGATCAAAGAGGCCTTTGGGCGGCTCAAGGGCATCAAGCTGGCATATGTGGGCGACGGGCGCAACAATGTGGCGAATTCGCTGATGCTCGGTTGCGCCAAAGCCGGCGTCCACTATGTGAACTGCACACCGTCCGAATTATCGCCCGATCCGGTGCTGGTCAAGGAGGCGTCCGAGGTGGCCGCGCGCAACGGGGTGACGCTGGAGATCGTCGACGACCCCAAGCGGGGCGTGGCCGGTGCCAACGTCCTCTACACCGATGTGTGGGTCTCGATGGGGGAGGAGGCGAAGCAGGCGGCGCGGCTGCGCCTGTTGCGCCCTTATCAGGTGAACATGGAGCTGGTCGAGGCGACCGGCAATGCGGGCGGCGAGTTGATCTTTCTCCACTGCCTGCCTGCCCTTCATGACCATGATACCGCAATAACGGCCGAGAGCGGGGCGCTGGAGGTGACCGACGAGGTCTTTGAGGCACCTTTTTCTAAAGTGTTTGATGAGGCCGAAAACCGCATGCACACGATCAAGGCGTTGTACGTGTCGGCAATGGCTGATCTGTCCGCCCTGTGATGGCGGGATTCGGAATGGGAGGGAGTATGGCTAAAAAACTGTTCAATATCGCATGGGAAGAGTTCAGTACACTGCCGCTGATGGAAAAGATTCCTTATTTGATGCAGCCGGACGGCGTGCCGTATCACACGCTGTTCGCGCAGCAGTTTGACAGTGCGCTGCTTGATAAACTCGCGGCGCTGGCGAACGAGATCCGCGCGATTGCTAAGACTCGTATCGGTTCGGAATTTCTGCGTCAGCAGGTCACGCACAAGCGGGCCATGCTCTATTTTTCCCAGCCTAGTTCGCGTACCTTTCTCTCGTTCGTTTCAGCCTGCCAGATTCTTGGCGTGCCGGTCGGTGAGGTGCGTGACACCTCGATCTCATCGGAGTTCAAGGGGGAGTCGCGCGAGGATTCGGTGCGCACCTTCAGCTCTTACTTCGACTTGATTATCATGCGCACGCCGGAGAAGGGATTGGCCGAGCACATGGCTTGGGTAATCTCCAACTCCGACCGTCCCATCCCGATCATCAACGCCGGTTCGGGTAAAGACCAGCATCCGACCCAAGCGTTGCTCGATATCTATACCCTGTTGCGGAGCTTTGATCGCGGCGGCGGGTTGCACGACAAAACGGTGGTCTTTTGCGGCGATCTGTTGCGCGGTCGGACGGTGCGGTCGCTGTCGTACCTATTGACCAACTATCCCCGCATCCGGCAGATCTTTGTGGCTCCTGACCCGCTCCAGATCGGCTCCGATGTTTTGGAAATTCTCCGAGAGAGAGGCGTGGAATTTGTGCAGACTGACAATTTCCGCGCGGTGATCCCTGAAGCCGACGCAATCTACATGACGCGCATTCAGGATGAGTGGGACAACTTCAAAAATGAAAGCGCGGCGATCGACACCAGCCATTTCAAGTTCGGATTGGAAGAGCTGGCATTGCTGCCGCCCCGCGCCATCATCATGCATCCGTTGCCGCGCCGCGATGAAATCGCGGTCGCGGTCGACGACGATCCGCGTGCCATGTACTGGCGGCAGATGCGCAACGGCATGTGGATCCGAACGGCGTTGATCGCTATGACCTTCGGTTGCGAAAAACGCATCCACGACTATTACTGCCATAACAATTGATCGTTGATCGGTTAATGAAGTGGAACCATGAAACACACTTAGTCGCTCACACTTAGTCGATTGCGCCAGCGACGAAGTGTATGTGACTAAGTGTACACGACGAAGTGTATGGACGAAGTGTGAACGACGAAGTGTATGGACGAAGCGTAGGGACGAAGCGACGTGTTTGTGACCGGTTTAGTAAAACCGCGCGGGTGGTCGCCGTTGCCGCGTTGGCGTGCGTAGCGGCCCTAGCGGCGGGGGCGACCAATAGTGCGCCGGATCATGTGGTTCGACGCTTCCGGCTGGGTCCTTTTTTCGAGTACAGCGCCACCCGCGACGGCGCGACGTTCTGGGCGCTGCGGCCGTTCTATTCGAAAGTCCAAGACCCGGCCATCGACACGCGCGTCACCGATGTGGTCTGGCCGCTCGGTACTTTTCACCGTGACCGTGAGCAGTCCTGGTGGCGCTTTCTGCTGGCCTACGGGTCGGACGATGATGTCGCCTGCGACGCATCCGCGTGGAAGTTCACACTGCTTCCTATCTGGTTCCAAGGGCGCAGCAAAGCGGGCGAGGATTACTGGGCGCTTTTCCCGATCCACGGTCACCTGCCGCACATGGCCTTGATGGATGACATCGACTTCACGCTGTTTCCGTTCTACTTCAATTACGAGGTCAACGGTGTCGAGCGGGTCTACACCCCCTGGCCGTTTTACTCGCGTCTGACGGAGAATCCGCATCTGCGCGAAGAGGGGATTTTCCCCATCTGGAGCAGCAAGATCAACACCAAGCGACAGGTAGAGCACCATTATGCGTTCTGGCCGTTCTGGACTTCGGCGGTCTACAGCGACGCGCGTAATCCGGGTTCATCGTTCCTGCTCTTTCCGCTCTACGGTGAGGTCAACCGCACCAACGAGACACAGCGCCTAGTGCTACCGCCCTTCTTCTCCTATGCGCGTACCGATTCGGCGGAGCGCTGGCGTTTGCCCTGGCCTTTTTATGAGACGCATGAAGTCTGGGCGACCGCCACCACCAAGCCGGCGATGAAGCGTTCCTACTGGCCGTTTTATGCGAGTGTTGTTGGCGAGGGCGATCGCCGCTGGTATGCGGCATGGCCGCTGTTGTGGTACTCAAGCTCCGAGAGCAAGAACCGCCGCGCCGAGCGTACTCGCTTCTTCCCGTTTTACGCACATGAGACCGTCCGCAATACCGACAAGGCCGGGAGAGAGTACGAGGCCGAGCACTACACGCGGCTCTGGCCCCTCTACTTGCGGGACGAGACGCCGGAGCGCACACGTTTGCGTGTGTTGGAGCTCAATCCGATCCGACACAGCGGCGGCATCGAGCGCAACTGGGCACCCTTCTGGACGCTTTACGAATGCACTCGCACGCCGGACGGAACAGCGCGGCATGATCTGCTGTGGGGACTGGTGCAGTGGACGACCCGCGGACTTACGGTAGCGCCGCCTTGAGGCGGAAGAAGCCACGTTGCGCGGCGTCGGGTGCGTCGCGGCGGAACCGCGCCGCACCCTCTGGCGTACCCTCAGTCACCGGCACGGCGTTGACCCACTGCGGGGTGCCGGTCAGCGCGCCGGTTGTCTCAACCCACACGTTGACAAAACCGACGGCGTCGGGATCTTTCACGGCGGTCTCCGCAACGGGCCCTGTCGGCGTGTGGCGAATCGTCAGGAGCGCGCCGTCCACACGGTTGGTTCCGAACGCATAATCGAGACCATTGGGGATACCGTCGTTGTTGTGGTCACGAGCGAACTGGTCATTGACGTCGATGGGCAGGTCGCGCCGGTGCAGCCAAAGTTCGAAACCGTAATAGTCGATAATGGCAGGGTTGTGTTCATACGCGCCCATGTCGACCGCCGCGCCCTGAACGCGCGTGTTGCCATTCAGGTCCGGACCGGCTGGCGCGGAGGCTGTCGATCCGGCATTCGTGCAGGGCGAGTGGGAGAGTAACGAATAATCGTACGCGTTCCGATCCCGGAAACGCGGATAGGCGGCGATGTTGCCTGGGCCGGGCGCGAGCGGTTCGGCGCAGCTCCAGGCGAGCGTTGAGGCCGCGTCGTAGTTTTTCCCAATCGACGCATGGTTGTCGTACAAGATTGAGTTGGTCACGCTCGCGCCGCAAACGCCTCCGCCTTGGTGGCCGGCGGTGTTCCCGACGAGTGTGCAGTTGACCGCCGTGCCACCGTAGAGCGCGGCGCCGCTCTGGTTGGCGGTGTTCTGCATCAGCAGTGTG
Organism: Verrucomicrobiota bacterium; assembly: GCA_022704125.1. GTDB lineage: Bacteria > Verrucomicrobiota > Kiritimatiellia > RFP12 > UBA1067 > DUPH01. Next base: position 8,502 of record JAKJHA010000051.1, read on the forward strand.
TTGGCCAGATCGGCTTGAGAGGCACCGCCGCCAAAGACAGCCCGGTTGCCGTTGAACAGGCAGCGCGTTGCCCGTCCATGCAAGAGTCCGCCGCCTTGTTCCAACGCCTGGTTCTCTTCGAAGACGCAATCCTCAAGCACGGCATACGCCGCCGCACCGCCCTTGTCCGCGCTGTTGCCGAAGAATGTGCAGTTGCGGTAGAGCCCGCGCATCGCGCCGCCGCCCTGCTGCGACGCGGTGTTGCCGCTGATGATGGAGTGGTCAACCGTGAGGCTGGCATCTGCACCCGGCATGCAGTACAGCCCGCCGCCATTGGCGGCTGAGTTCCCGGAAACCACGCAGTTCGAGACGATCACACGTCCTTCCCCAACGAAAATCGCACCGCCTGAACCGTCCGTCACGCCGTTGCTCAGTGTGAGGTTCAGGAAAACGACAGGAAGCGTGACGCCATATTCTACAGGAATGGAGACTGAGGCAATCCGCGTGTCACCTGCCGGTTGAATGATCGTGTCCAACGCACCGGCACCCTGCAACGTGACGGCGTAGTTGATCGTCAACTCCGGTTCTTCGAAGACACCTGACGTGAGCGCGAGAGTCTGGCCGTCGGCATTCACCGCTGCAAGGGCTTCAGCCAACGTGGCATGAACGGCATGCGTGGTGGTGTTGGAGACGCTCGTCGCGGCGTTCAGCCAACCGGCAAGCATGCACACGCCGGAAATCAGCAGGCTGGTGATGGTTTTGATTCGGTTATTCATGTCGGTTCTTCCTTTACAACTCACATCTGTGCCGGGGCGGCCGAGGCACGGATCGGCACCTCGATGATCCGGCAGATCGGATGGTCGGTTGTGATGCGCACCATGGCACCATGGAGCGATTCGGCTAATGCGTTTGAGGTCACATGGATGCGGGGGCGTTCCTCTGCAGGATCAAGGGTGACGCGGATGCGCGCGTCGGTGGCGTTCACTTGCGTGACGCGGAAAGCGATGCGGTGCGCCGAAAACAGTGTGAGCGAGGCGTCCAGTCCGACACCGCGCCGGGCGGCGATCACGGAGGGCTGAGCCTCAATGAGCGGGGCGGCGAGGCCTTGGTAGGGGATCTGCACCTGCGGCATCTCTGGCAGGTCGGTGGTGGCAATCGCAAAACCTGAAAACGCGCCGATGCGTAGCGGCACCGGCAGGGTCAAATGGATAAGATGGCGCGGGCTCGCGGTGTCGGCTTGGTAATCGGCACGCGCGTCGGCACGATCAAGCCCGACGTTGTGGATGCGGAAAGCGTGTGCCTGACCGGCGGCGAGTTCCACCGTTCCGGTCGCCGTGCCGCCCGGTACCTGCACACCGAGGTCAAGGCTGTCCGGGTAGCGCATCACCGGCGTGAGAATTGTCCCTTGCACGGTGAACGTCAGCGTCCGTGTGCCATCAGGCGCATCGGGCGTGCGGTAGACAAGATGCACGGCTCGCCGCTGCGCACCTGAGCGACCTTGAAACATGAGATGAACCGGCAGCGCCAGCGCCTCGCCGGGCCGTATGGTTTTGCGTTCCAACTCAGCCGTGAGACAATCGCAGGAGGTGCTCACGGCTAAGACCTCAACGGTTTCAGTGCTCGTGTTCTCCACGTCAAAGGTGTGCGAAGCGCTCTGTTCGCTTGCGGGCAGGGTGCCGAAATCGAAGCAGGGCTGTGCGCATGTGAGCAATGCCTGCCGGATGTCGTCACACCGGCCACCGACGGTCGTCAGCAGACATAACGCGTATGCAGCAGCCCATCTGGAGCGTGGTTGGAACATGTCGCGTTTAGCGTTCAGCTTTGATCCTGAAAAAGAGGGTGGGCTTTCCTTCAATCTGAATCGCACAGGTGCCGATCGTCTCGGTGGGCGGCAGATTGGTAGAGACGGGACGCCATGTGCCGGTCGCCAGATCACCCTCCAGCATTTCGACGATCTGCATGGCTTCGCGTCCGCCCTGCCACGTCAGGTTGGCGGTGACGCCGTTTTTCGACAGTGCCGTGATCCGAAGATTAGAGGCACGGTTGGTAGGGGAGGTGTCCGCGAGCCACTCTTGCAGATTGCTCATGCCGTCTTTGTCGGGGTCGGCACTCATATCGCGATCCGCGCCGACCAGTCCGGCTTGTGTGAGCCACCATTCTGGCATGCCCTGTCCGCCCGGCACGAGGACGGGCTGGAAGGCGGCGACCAGTTGTCCGGGCGACGATACTGTGAAAGCGGTCACGGGGTCGGAGCCCGATGCCATGCCGGACCAGCCGTCAAACAGCCATTCGGCGTCCGGTGTCGCTTGTGCGCTGAGCGAAGCGCCCGCGCGATACCATCCCGGCGACAGATCGACAACGCCGTGTTCCGCGACGACATCCAACCAGTAGTTGGTGCGCCAGTTCCAGATGACTTCCGAATCGGCAGAGAGCGCGAAGGTGAATGCGGTGGTGCGTCCGCTGACCGGCACCGAGCCGCTGCCGCTCCAGCCGTAGGCGACGAACTGGGTGTCCACCTGCGTGACGGTGGTTTGAGCCACGCGGCAGGTAATCGCGCTGCCGTCGAAAAAGAAGTTTTCGCCGGGTGCCGGTTCGGTGACGCTCTGCGCGGCTGACGCGATCATGAGGCGGAGCAGCGGTGCGACCTCGGTGCTCAGCACCGCGACGGCGGCATCCTGCGCGTCGGGCGCTGCGTAGGTCATGGTGCGCTGCGTTGCG
>JAKJHA010000307.1 GCA_022704125.1 Verrucomicrobiota bacterium
TCGCCGTTCCGGTTGATGGCGGATGAAACGCTGATTCGGGGTTGGTTCCCGGCGGCTGTTTTTACGGAGATCGCCGATGCCGGCCACTTGGTGCATGTGGATCAGCCGGAGCTCTTCGTGCAGCGGGTAGGGGAGTTTTTGGGAGCGATTCAACGCGGTTGAATCGCACCCAAAGGAGGATTTAGGATTTGGGATTTAGGAGTTCTTTATGATACAGCGGAAGATGGGGATGGTGTGCGGAGTTGCGGCGGCGTGCTGGATGGCGCTATGTGTATCAGCTGCAGAACCTGAGGTCGGGCCGCGCCTGACGGACGAGCAGTTTTTTGCGCGGATCGACACGGAACAGGCGGGACTCGCGGACGTGAAGGCGGCGGTGGCGCGCGCCGACTGGACTGCGGCGAAACATGCGTTTGCGCAACATCTGCGTACGCGGACTTCGCCCTCTTGGACCTTTGACCCGCAGCGCGCGGGGGCCAACAAGAAGGCGCGTGTCAGTCCCAGAGCCGAGGCGGCGTTGCAACGTCGGCTCTCCAGCATCGGCATCGAGTGGGCGTTTGGCGAGACCATCGATTGGGCATTCAACCCCACGACACAGCCCGATTCCAAGTGGCCGCGCAATCACGAGTGGACGTGGCAGCTCAGCCGTCACCCGATGTGGCAGGACTTGGGCCGCGCCTTTTACGCCACCGGCGACGAGAAGTACGCGGTCGAATTTGTCGCGCAGTTGAAAAGCTGGGTGCAGGCGTGCCCCGTGCCGGTCAAGAAACCGGACAATCGTCCCTTTTCGCGCTGGCGCACAATCGAAGCCGGTATCCGTGCCGGAGGCGTGTGGCCGGATGTGTATCACCTTTTTCTGTCCGCCCGCGCATTTGATGATGAGGCGCTTACGCTCTTCCTCAAAAGCTACGTTGAACATGCCGAGTACCTGATGGCCTTCAAGACCACCGGCAACTGGCTCACCATGGAGGCGAATGGCTTGTATCATGTTGGCGCGCTCTTTCCCGAGTTCAAGGACGCCGCGCGGTGGCGCGCCACCGCGTTGGAACGATTGACCGCCGAACTGGACATCCAGGTGTATCCGGATGGTGCGCAGATCGAATTGGCGCCCGGCTATCATGGAGTTTCGGTCCATAACTTTTTGGGGCCGATCAATCTGGTGCCTCTGACCGGTTGTGCGGTGCCTGACACGTACGTCGCCAAGATGGAACGGATGTTTGATTATTTTCTCTATTCGATGCAGCCGACCCGCCGGACGCCGGCGTTGAACGACTCAGGTGCCGGGGGGGTGGAGGGCTGGATGAGGACCGGCGCGAAACTGTTTCCGCACCGGGAGGAGTTCCGCTGGGTCGCGACGCGCGGTAAGGAGGGACGTCCGCCCGCGGTGACTTCCTACCGTTTTCCATATGCCGGTCAGTTCATCCTGCGTAGCGGTTGGGATCAGAAGGATCTCTGGTTGTGCATGGACGGCGGGCCGTTCGGTTACGGCCACCAGCACGAAGACAAGCTGAGCGTGACTTTGACCGCATTCGGCAAGTCGTTGCTGGTGGAGGGTGGCGTCTACACCTATGACGCGAGCGACTGGCGTCGCTATGTGCTCAGCAGTCGTGCCCATAATCTTGTGATGGTCGATGGGATGGACCAATGCCGACGCAAATCACCACGCGACACCTATGTGGTCAAAGAGCCCGAGCCGTGTGTGTGGGAACAGCACGCCGACTTTGAGCACGCCGCCGCCGTGTTTGAAGAGGGGTGGGGCACCAACGCCGCGCGGGTTGTGCGTCATACGCGGCACGTCTTTTTCGTGAAGCCGGACCTGTTTGTCATCGCGGACGAACTGGAAGCGCTCGACGGAAAGCCCCACCTGTATGAAACGCTTTTCCATTTCGATGCGCCCGATGTGCGGGTGGACGGCCTGCAGGTGGTCACGCTGGACGAGGGCGCCACGCTTGCCGTGGCCGCGTTCGGTGCGGACGGTGTGGCCATCGTCAAGGGACAGAAGGAGCCTGTGGTGCAGGGATGGCTGCCGGATTCGTCGGCCGGCTACGGCGGCGTGCGCCCGATCCCGACCGCGATCTACCGCAAGCAGGCCGCTGGCACGATACGGCAGCTTTACGCGCTTGTGCCCAGTGCAGGAGCGGCGGTCATGCCGGTCACGGCGCTGAGCATGGATGACAAGGTGCTGACGGTAACGCGCGAAGGAGGCGCACAGACTCGTTATGCCTATTCGCGGCAATTCGCCCGGTAACATTCGCGCTTACAGGTCCAACTCATTCTGACGCGCGGCGGGCATGACGCCGAGCCGCTTGTAGCAGGCAGGCGTGGCGAGACGCCCCTTCGGGGTACGCTCCAGATAGCCCTCCTG
>JAKJHA010000052.1 GCA_022704125.1 Verrucomicrobiota bacterium
GGATCAGGCCTGTCGCGGCTGGCGCAAATCCAGCGCCATCGCGATTTCAGGACAAGTGAAAGGGTTGGCGTGTTTGGTGCAGTTGATGCACCCCATGTAAAGTTTGTGCATGACCTGAGTCTTGGGAATGATCTTGAAACCGAGGGTCTCGAAAAACTTCGGCGCAAAGGTCAATACGATCGCTTGCGCAGGCTCGAAGCGCCGCACCTCATTCAGGATGCGCGTGACGATCTGCGTGCCGACGTGCATGCGGCGGTAAGCCTTCAACACCGCGACCGACTGGACTTCGACCGCAGCACGTTCCGGCTCACCAATCTCCGGCAGGATCTGCCAAGCGGCACACCCCACCACGTTCCCGTCGATCTCACAAACCACAAACCGGTCAATGTTCTGGACAATATCACCGATCGGCCGCGAGATCAGGTCATCCTGATGGCTGCGGATCAATTCAAAAATCTGCATCGCGTCGCGAAGGACAGCGGCCCGGATCAGATGGGGTTTCTGTATTTCCATGAGTGGTCTCTACGATACCGTTTCTGTCCGTCCCGCCACAAGTCGAAACATGCTTACGGTTCCTGTTTCCGGATTTCAAGGTCGAAAGTTGAGTGTTGGGAGTTGAAAAACAAAAAAGCCGCCGAAACCCTTGGTTTCAGCGGCTCCCGCGCATTTAAAAAATGGTTGGACCAGTGGGAATCGAACCCACGACCCCAACATTAAAAGTGTCGTGCTCTACCGACTGAGCTATGGTCCAATGCGGCGAAAAATCGGGGTGAGTTAACCAAATATTCCGGCCGGTGTCAATTGACCTTCATGCGGAAATTCTGTTATTCTGGCGGTTCTTTACAGATACGAGAGAAGCCTATGACGCTGATTGAAAAAATTGTCGCAAACCCTCAGGACTATTCGCTGGATGTGGGGACCTTGGGTGAATGTAAGATCGACTCCCCGATCCGTAGAAGAGAGTTCATCGATCCGGCCGAGCGTATCCTGATCACCGAGAACATCAAGCACCTGCATGACGCCACCCAGCATCTCGGGGTCACACCCTCCTTTGAGCGAGCAGGTCCGCACCGGAAAATTTTCCACGATCCCTCATGGAGCCGCGTCGGCATCGTGACGGCCGGCGGTCTCTGTCCGGGCCTGAACCATGTCATCAAAGGACTGGTCGAGATCTTGACGTTCGACTACGGCATCAAGACGATCTACGGCATCCGTTACGGCTACGCCGGATTGATTCCGCGCTTCGGCTATAACCCGATTATGCTGGACACCGATAAGGTCGATACGATCCACGAGCACGGCGGTACGATGCTCGGCTCTTCGCGCGGTCAGCAGGACACAGGCGAGATTGTTGACACGCTGGCGCGCATGAACATCAACATCCTCTTTTGCATCGGCGGCGATGGCTCGTTGCGGTGTGCGCATGACGTTGCGGAGGAGTGTCGGCGTCGCAAGCTCTCCATCAGCGTGATTGGCATTCCCAAGACGATTGACAACGACCTGCTTTTCGTAGGGCGTAGCTTTGGCTTTGAGACGGCGGTTGGAGAGGCGACGCAGATCATTCAGGCGGCTCACACCGAGGCGAAAGGCACCTTCAACGGTATCGGACTCGTGCGCCTGATGGGACGGGACTCGGGTTTCATCGCAGCCTATGCCACGCTGGCCAACCCGGTCGTGAACTTCTGCCTGGTGCCGGAACTGGATTTTGAGATCGACGGCCCGAACGGCCTACTCGTGGCGCTCTCCAATCGTTTCGACCTTGGCAAGGACCATGCGGTGATCGTGGTTGCGGAAGGCGCGGGACAATGCCACGTCGCCGCTGAGCCTGAGCGCCGCGATCCTTCGGGGAACATCCTGAAAAAGGACATCGGCGAGCACCTGAGACGGCGCATCACGCAGCATTTCAAAGCGTGCAATCGCGAGGTGTCGGTCAAGTACTTCGATCCGAGTTACACCATCCGCAGCGTGCCCGCTAAAGGAACGGACGCGATCCGCTGCTATATGTTAGCGCGTAACGCCGTACATGCCGCGATGGCGGGGCGTACCGACTGCGTGGTGGGCAACCAAGACGACTGGTATACGCTTGTTCCCATCCGGCTGTCCACCATGGAGCGCCAGAAGGTAAACCTCAACAGCGACCTTTGGCGTGCCGTGATGGACGCCACCGGCCAGCTGCGTTACTTCGGCGGGGAAATCAGCAACTCGGGGCGTAACGGCGAGACCGTGCCATGACCGAAAGTCCTCCCCGCCCGCGACGGCGTTGCGCTGTAATCGGTGTCGTCGGCCGGACCAATTCCGGCAAATCAACCCTGATCAACCGCATGGTCGGCGAGAAGGTCAGCATCGTCAGCCCTGTGGTACAGACCACACGCAACACCATTCGCGGCATCTTGACGGAGGGCCGCGGACAACTCGTTTTTCTGGACACTCCGGGCCTGCATAAGTCTGAAAGCACGCTGGGCACGCTGATGAACCGCATGGCGCGGCAGGCCTCGGCGGGCGTCGATCTCCTGCTCGTGGTCTTTGATGGCAGTTGTCAGCCGCATTTGGAAGACGACGGCTGGATGCGGCGTGCCCTGTTTGCCGAACAACCGGTTATCTTTGCATTGAACAAGAGCGACCAAGAACCATTCTACGAGAAGACCTTCCACGACCTGTGGCAGACCATCCAAGCTGAAAAACAGCACACACGCGAGGTGTTTTGGGTGACGACCTCAGCGCTGCATCCCGCCGGCACAGTCGGGCTCGTCGATCAACTGTACGCCCTCGCCCAACCTGCGGACGCTTATCTCTTCCCGGAAGATGTGGTGACCGACTATCCGCGCAAACTGGCCATCGCCGATGTGGTCCGCGAAAAGTTTCTCACCCGGCTCCATGAGGAACTGCCACATGAATTGGGCGTCAAGGTCGAGCAGATCGAGGAAACGCCGAGGGCGTGGAATGTGTCCGTGACGCTTTACGTGGCGCGCCCGTCTCAGAAAGGGATCGTGATCGGCACCAAGGGCCGGAATCTCAAATACGTCCGGCAATGTGCGGAGCCGGAACTTTCGGACATGTTCGGCGTGAAGGTCACGATAGAGCTTTGGGTCAAAATCGAGAAGGATTGGATGAAAAATTTCTGGTTGCTCCGGCAAATGGGATATGCCGGTTCGTACTGAAATTTTTGACATGTACACCTAAAGCGTATTGACTTGTGCGCCAGAGGTGTCTAAGCTTATACATCATATTTCTCTAGTAAGGTGTTTTGCTATGGCATGTTTGACAGTTTTGGATGGTTCTTTGAAGGGGCAGCGTTTCACGTTGACTCTGCCGTTGACGCGTATTGGTCGTCGCGAGGGGAATGACTGGGTAGTTCAAGACGGTTCGATTTCAGGCACGCATTGCGAAATCGAGAAGAGTGACGACGGATTCTTGATCCGCGACTTGGGTTCCACAAACGGAACGAAAATCAACAACGTCACGATCAAAGAAAAAGCACTCTCACGCAACGACATCATCCTGCTGGGTGAGGTGCCGATGATGATCGAGGGCGACGACGTGCCGCAGTTGGAGAAAGCCGAGTCCGCTGCCGTGCCGCGAACGACCATTATCATTCAGCCGAAACGTACCCTCGAAACGCCGAAAGAGTTCAGCAAGAAAACCAACAGCAACAAGCTCTGGGTAGCGGTGATCGTCGCGCTGGTGCTGGTTATCGCCTATCTTTTGGTGCAGATGTTCACCGGAGCAGGCAGCTGAGGCTGCCGCTTACAGCATCCACGCTTGCGCCTGTTCTCTAGCCAATGGGGCGGCGCGGCGCTCTTCGGTTGCGTCGTCCCGCACGATTCTGACCGTGACGCTCTCGCGTGTGCCGTGATCAGCATACGCTGCGCAGATATGGGCCGCCAGCGACGCATCCTCGTCGCCCGCTCCGCCGGGCATCAGCACCGTAGGGCCGGGCACGTCCACCGTGTGCAACAGCACGTCCGACGCCGCGCGCAAAGATTTGAGTGCCGCATTGTCCGCCGCATCGCGGCCTACCACGCACTTGGCGCCGCCCGGAAGGCGGAAGTGACGTCCGCGCAACAGCAGCCAGACCAGCCGCTCATCACCAAGCCCCTCGTTGGCGCGTAGATCCGACAGCTTGCGGCAAAACCCTTTTTCGGTCAGCAGGCAACCGCCAGCCGGTGCCGGGTAGCGGGTCAACCCGTAGCGCTGCGCCAGTTCACGCTGTGGTTTGCGCGACCGTCCGCTCAGCCCCAACAGTCGGCTGCGATCCACGACGCCCTCCAATTCAGGGACGGTGGGTTCCAACAGCAGGGCACTCAAAGGGCGCAGCAATCTTCCGCCCAATGCGGTATCCCGCTCCGTGATTGCCAGCGAGTGCCGGTTCTGCGACATCGGCCGCTGCCCCAGCACCTCGCCCGTCGCCACGAAATCGAAGCCCCCCTGCACCATCATCTCGCCCGCGCGCTGGATCATGCGCGCACGGCAATCGATACACGGGTTTAGCGCCGTACCAAAACCATGCGGCGGATGCTCCAACAGGTCGAGAATGTCGCGCGTAAAATCCACCACATGCAACGGCACATTCAACTGAAGCGCCGCTTCACGCGCCGTGTCCATCTTAAAGAAAGGGCTGGTAAAGACCACCCCTTCCACGTCAAGTCCCTGCTCGCGCAACACGCACACCGCAAGCCTGCTGTCCAATCCGCCGGACAACAGACTGAGTCCGCGTCCACGCTTCTCTCGGGTTTCGGGTTTCTGGTTTCTGGTTTCTGGTTTCGGGTTTCGGGTTTCAGGCTCCCGATTTCCGGCTTCTGACTTCAACTCCTAACTCCTAAATCCTAACTCCTAATTTCTCACTCACTCCTGACTCGGGCTTTCCTTCGGCGCCGACATTCGCTACTCTCTTCAAGGAATTAAGGAGGATACCGGATGCACCGTTCACTGTCGATCTTGAACCCGCTGGCGGCTCTGCTGTGCGGGGTCGGTTTTGCGCACGCCAACTTCGCTGTAACGCCGTTGCGCCAGCCTGGCGCGTCCCTCGACATCTCATTGGGCAACGAGGCAGGCCGCGCGATGCGCCAAGCGGCGCGTTGGCTTTGCAACCAGCAAAACCCGGACGGCTCATGGGGAACCACACAGCGCATCGAGTTGACCGCTCTCGCGTTGACTGCGCTCGCAGCCGCCCCGCACCCCGATGATCACGCATCACGTTCTCTGGCCGCCCTCTGGCTGGGCCAGTCCGCCACCAACCACCTGTCGTCCCTCGGCGCACACGCCTGGCGGCTGCTGGCGCTGACGCTCTCACTGCCCAACACACCGGAACGCAGCACCTACCTGCAAGACCTGGCCCGGCGGGCACCGCCCATCGACGACGCATCCGCCGACGACCGGCGGTTCTGGCAGGAGGTTTTGGCGCAAGCCGGACTCGGCGAGCCGCCCGCGCCGGATGCCGATTCCACTGAATTGGTGGCCCGCGCCGCCACCATCTGGCCTCCCCCGCTTAACCGTTCGCGGGCTGCATGGCGACTCGTGCGTCTGATCAACCGCACGGCGGGCGGCCGTTTGATGCGCGGTCAGATCGTCCTTGATTGGCGTTCGCATGTGGCCTCTTGGCTGATCTCTACCCAGAAGAGTGCCCCGGACGGCGGCGGCTATTGGGCGGCGGATACGGCCGACGCCCAAATCGCCGAGACAGCGTATGGCGTGCTCTGCTTCCTTGAGCTGTGACCATCCGCGGGCAAAGCCCGCGATAGGCAGTAGGCTGTAAGGCTGTGAGGCTGTAAGGGGGACCAGACGGATCGGGACGATCAGACGGATTAGACGGATCAAAACAATGCTCCAAAAAACCTCCGTGCCTCCGTGGTTCCAAAAACCCAACTCCTAAATCCTAACTCCTAACTCCTAACTGTTAACTCCGCGGGCACGCGGATGCGCTTTGCCGTATTCGTCCTTGAGCCGCTCGATCGAGACATGCGTGTAGATCTGCGTAGTCGACAGGCTGGCGTGACCGAGCATCTCCTGAACGCTGCGTAGATCAGCGCCCGCGTCCAGCAGATGCGTGGCAAAGCTGTGGCGCAACTGGTGGGGCGTAATGTCCGGCGGCAACCCTGCAGCCGTAAGCCATTTCTTCATCTGGCGCTCGATCGAACGTGGCGTAAGCGCGCCGCCTTTGGCATTGAGAAACAGCGGTGCGTTGTCAGCGTCCGCTCCAGACCACAGCAGGCCCGCTTGCTCCCGCAACGCTTGCAGCGCGCGACAGGCTGGACCGCCCAGCACACAAAGTCGCTGCTTGCGACCCTTGCCCTCGACAATCGTCGTGCCCTGATCAAACCGGATATCGCCCCAACGCAACGCGGCGATCTCGCTGATGCGGCAACCGGTGCTGTAGAGCGTTTCAAACACGGCGGCGTCGCGCAACGCCGCATACTCTGCGACGGGCGTCACCGTGCCGTGCCGCGCACGCGTCGCTTCCAACGCGGCCAGCGGTGCTGCCAGCAACGCCTCCACCTCCTTGACACCTAGCACCGAAGGCAAACGGCGGCCTAGGCGCGGCCCGCGCAGACCTACGAACGGATTGCCCGACACGATCTCCTCGCGCTCCATAAAGCGATAGAAGGCGCGCAGCGAGGAGAGCTTACGGCGCGTGGTCGACGGCGCCCAACCCGCGCGATGGAAGGCCACCAGAAAGTCGCGCGCAAGGTCGCGTGTCGGCATGCCCCAGACAAATGGCGGTTTCACGCCGGCATCCGGCCATACAAACGCCGCAAACTGCCCGATGTCCTGCACATAACCAACCACCGTGTGGTCCGACGCATTGCGTTCGGCCCGCAGGAACGTAACGAAGCGCACGACCTCCGCATCGTCCGCCGCATCAGAACGGTTCGGCAGCGGCTCCGGCGGCCCGTCGCCGATCCGGACCTCTAGGTCCACATACTCGTTGGAGTCCATAACTAAAACCGATCACGCCTTCGCGGTGCGTGGCACACGCTTGCCGCCCTTGCTCCCCCCCTTTTCGCCTTTGCTTTTACCTTGTTTGCCCAGGCCCAGCTTTTCTGCCCACTTCTCGAACTCGGGAATCTGATCCTTGTAACGGAAGGCCATGCGCTTCAGGGCGTAGCGTTGACGGGGCGAGAGCGATTTCTTGCGTCCGTACTGCTCCTCAAGACTGGTAAAGAAGACATGATCGTCAAACGTCCTTTTGCCGCGCGTCACCGGCTCCTGCCAGGCAGTAACATGACGCAACATCTCCAACAGCAACGGGCTTTCCGTGTCCGGTTGCAGTTCATCTTCACCGACAATCAGTCCCAATTCATCCTTGACCTGATCAAACTGCTCAATCTGCGCCGCGTTCTGCACAATAATGCGGTCAATCGCCGCAAGTTGCCGCCCGGTCAGTTTGATCCCTGACTCCACTTGCTGGCGTAACGAGTCGATGAATTCCGCCTGACTCTCCGAGAAGGCCAGATCCTTGAGCACCTCAAAACGGCGCTTCGCCTCCTCGTGGCTCGGGGCCGCCTGGTCCTTGGCCACCTCGTCCCCAAAGCCCATGCCGACCAGTATCTGATCGGCCCGATGGATCTGGTCGCGGTAGCGCAGAGCAATCTTGACCAGCGCCGAGAGTTGCCTGTCGGTAACCGCCTTCACGCCAGCCTCAAGCTGCTCTTTGACGGAGGCCACGAAGTGTTCGTCGCTGTAAGTACGTCTGCCGCGCTGCACGGGGGGTGCCCAGTCCGTAACCTGCGCCAGCATCTCCAGCACCGCGCTGACCTTGTCAGTGTCAGCGGGCGGCACTTTGGCCCGCTCCATCCACTGCTGAAACTTCTCATAAAAGTCGGTCAGCATCGCGGCCCACTCGACACTGCCCTCTTCGATCTGATCGAGCTGCTCCTCCATGCGCGCCGTGAACCCGACATCGAAGAGCTTCCCCAACTTGCCGACCAGCAGGTCGCTGACCTCTAGCCCGAGCGGCGTCGGAACGAGCTGGCGCTTTTCGCGGACAGTGTAATCGCGCGAATTCAGCGTCTCGATAATCGACGCATAGGTGGAGGGACGTCCCACGCCGTTCGCCTCCAATGCGCGAATCAGCGAGGCTTCGCTGTAACGGGCCGGCGGCTTGGTCTCCTTGCGGTCGCACAGCCAATCGAGCGCCACCAGCCGATCGCCCTCGACCAGCGGCGGCAGGCGGTCGACCTCGTCGCTCTCCTCTTCCGCCTCATCCTCCTCCGGTTTCTTCTTGCGGATATCCAGCGCCATGACTTTAAGGAAGCCGTCGAAAAGAACCTCTGAGGAGGTCGCAGTAAAGAGGTAGCTATGGGCAAGACCCGCCTTGACCGGCTCGACCTCGGCCGTCTTCTGCTCGATACGCGCCGCCGCCATTTGGCTCGCGACGAAACGCTTCCAGATCAATTCGTAGAGACGCAACTCGGGGCCGTCCAAAATGCCTTTAAGACTGGCCGGCGTGCGGGTCACATCGGTCGGGCGGATCGCCTCGTGGGCCTCTTGCGCGCTGGCGCGGCTCTTGTAGATGTTCGGCTTTTCCGGGTAGTAGTCCTCGCCATACTTACTGACGATGAAGTCGTGCGCAGCGGTCTGCGCATCCCGCGCGATATTGACCGAGTCGGTACGCATGTAGGTGATCAAGCCGACCGGCCCCCCTCCGCCCAGTTCCACGCCTTCGTACAGTTTCTGCGCGACGCTCATGGTCTTGTTGGGCGAATAGCCGCACACGCTCGAGGCCGCCTGCTGCAAGGTCGATGTGATAAAAGGCGGCAACGGTCGCCGCGCGCTTTCGCGCCGCCGCACCGCGCTGACGCGCAGGGAGCAACCTTCGAGATCGTCCAACAGCGCCTTGGCGGTCTGCTCGTCACCGATCGATGGCTTCTCGTCATCCACGCGGGCGAGTCGCACTGTGAAGGGATCAAGCGGTTCCTCCTCGCGCCGTACCGTGGCGCCCATCACCCAGTAAACCTCGGGCTGAAACGCTTGAATCTCGCGCTCGCGCTCCGCCACCAGGCGCAGCGCCACCGACTGCACACGCCCCGCGCTCAGCCCCTTCTTAAGACGCCGCCAAAGCATCGGACTTACCATATAGCCCACGATACGATCCAGCACACGGCGCGCCTGCTGCGCATCGACGCGCTGCATGTCGATCACGCCGGGATTTTCGAACGCCGCCCGCACGGCACGCGGCGTGATCTCGTTGTACTGGATGCGGTGCACCGGCTTGTCTTTCGCACAGTCTGCCAACGTCTCCTGAAGGTGCCACGCGATCGCCTCTCCCTCGCGGTCCGGGTCAGGCGCGAGATAGATCGCCTCACACGCTTGAGCCGCCTTCTTCAATTCGGCGACGACCTTTGCCTTGCCTTTCGACAACACATATTTCGGCACAAAACCAGCCTCGACATCCACGCCCAGCGTCCGTTCTGGCAAGTCGCGGATATGACCGACCGACGACTTTACCATAAAGCCGGGGCCTAGGATTTTCCCGATGGTCTTCGCCTTGGCAGGCGACTCCACAATAACCAATTTCTTTCCCATATTCTTTTCCTTACTGAACACCTAAAAAATCAAAGTCGCTCACACCGAGCGGCGCGCCACTCGTCCGCCTGGCAAAACCCGGACATATCGCTTGATCTGCAGCCCGACCAGCAGGGCATTCACTTTACCAGCATCCAATCCACTTGCACGCACCACCTCGTCCACCGGCACTCCATCAACACCAAGCTGCGCCAACACAGCGCGCTCTTCGGGTGTCAGCACCGGTTCGGGCGGGCGTTCCGCCGGAGCCGGACGCGCTTCGGATGCCTGACGCATACCGGCCATCAAATCCTGAAGTTCTTCGATCACATCATCGGCACAGGTTACCAGCCGCGCGCCCTCGCGCAACAGTTTGTGGCAACCCTGCGACGCCGGGGAGTCGATCCGTCCCGGCACTGCCATCACGCTGCGGTTCTGATCCAGCGCTTGGTTCACGGTGATCATCGTCCCACTGTTGAGCGGCGCTTCCACGACCAGCACCCCCTTGCTCAGTCCGCTGACGATGCGGTTGCGCATCGGGAAGGTTTGACGGTCCGGCTGCCGCCCAAACGGATACTCCGACACCACCGCCCCGCCGCAATCGATCATCGAACGCGCCAACCCCGCGTTCTCTTTGGGGAACAGGCAGTCGAGCGCCCCGCCCAAAACCGCCACACTCACGCCTTTGGCCTGCACCGCGCCGGTATGCGCCTCGGTGTCGATGCCCAGCGCCAGCCCGCTCACGACCATGTAGCCCGCGCTGGCAAGCTGATAGCCGAAGCGGCGCGCGCAATCACGCCCGTAGACCGTCGGGCGGCGCGTACCGATAATCGCCACCGCCAGGCTGTCCAACGCCTCCACGGCGCCCGCGACATACAGAACCAGCGGCGGATCGGCGATCTGCTTGAGCAGAGTCGGATAGCCGGGGTCTTCCCAAGTGACCAGCCTCACCCCTTTCTTGGCTGCCCGCGCCAATTCATCGTCGGCACGCACTTGCCGCAGGTCAGACCAGAACTGCTGCGCCTTGTCCGGGCCGATGCCCGTCACGGCCCGCAAATCGCTTTCCGAGGCATCAAAGGCCGCGGCCAGCGATCCGAACCGTTCCGCCATCCGTTTAGCCGTGATGGCACCCAGGCCGGTCACCCGGTTCATAGCGATTAAGGCGTCTCGCTCTGTCACGTTATCCTTTCAAAGTACTCTACCGTTCGGCCAGATCACAAAATGAAGCAGGGTAATTAGCATATTCGTGAGCATCTGACAAGCCGACACGATCAGCATGTAGGGCAGTACCCTGTTTTTCAAGCGCGAAGCGAAAGCCAGAAACCAATAAGACCGACAGTGGGCAATGACCAAGGGATTGATCGTTCCCAAACCAAGCGATGTGAGGTAATATAGAGGAAATGAACGCAGAAAAAGCTACGCCGCATACCCTTACGGGAACTTTGGTTGATCCTGTCCAGAAAACCAGTTTCGGTGCCCGCCTGACCCTCTCGGAGCAAGGCACGATCGCCGCCATCGAACACGAGCCCGATCCCGATCCCGGCTATATCTTGCCCGGCTTTGTCGACGCGCACGTCCACATCGAAAGCTCGATGCTCACCCCCGCCGCCTTTGCACGC